>JBDTUE010000207.1:0-7865 GCA_040007895.1 Saprospiraceae bacterium
TAAATGGAAGCGGCAGAAGCGTCTTTTAGAATCTGCATAGATTCAATATCATTCGGATTTATTTGATTTAATGTGCCTTGAGTAGGTACACCATCGATGACATACAGCGGACTATTATTATTGATAGATCCAAATCCACGGATACGGACCATAGTACCTCCACCGGGTGAATTATCATTTCCTACGATTACACCTGAAGCTCTTCCTTGCAGCATCTGCGTGACACTGGCAGCGGGAAGAGCGGTGAGGTCTTTAGCACTCACCACGGTAACAGCACCGGTGATATCTTTTTTGCGTTGAGAAGCATACCCTGTGACCACCACTTCTTCCAAAGCGGTAACATCCACCGGCAAAGTAACTTCTACTGTGTTGGCTGTACTAACATCAACTTCAACTGTTAGAAATCCCAATGAAGAAATTACCAACGATTTGACGTCATTTGTTACATTCAGTGTGAACTCTCCAGTAAGGTCTGTGGCAGTACCATTAGACGTTCCTTTAGCGAGGACGGTGGCTCCGATGATTCCGGAATTGTCGTCTCCTGCGATTACTTTACCTTTGATAGTACGCTGGGCGGTAAGCCCGATACTCATGAGCATCATGAGGAAAAGCAATTGCCTAATTCTTTTGTAGTTAGATTTTTTAAGCATGTGTTTTAATTGTAAGGTTAATGAAATAAATGTACGTTAAAATCCTTAACTGACATACTTGACCACAATTAAATTGATGTAAAAACTTTGACTTGACATTTATAATTACGTATTTCCAATTAAAGATTATTTTTTGGCTAAAAAGTCATGAATAATTAATGTATAATTTTGTTGAATTCTTAAAGATTTCATTACATTTTAACTAAAGAAATGTTTGATTGTAAAAAAATATATAGTATTGTTAAAATATAATTTAGTACTATAATATATTTAAAAATGCAAATAATAGATACTTATAATTAATAATGTGCTAATTTTAAGTATAAAATTAAATATAATTATTTATGCCAAACTATCACAAAAACTACATAGCATGCATTCTGATTTTTTGATATCGTCAATCAAATATTATTTGTAAAATTGGAATGTAAATGTCTTCAAAGAATGGTTCATAATCCTTATTCTGAAATATCAGTTTAATATCGTTCCTGTCAGTATAAACTTAGATGAGATTTGGAATTACCCGGAGCTCAATTTTGTTCCTCTAACTCCAGATGTTTCGAAGAGCAATTACCCCAGATATAGGGGCTCGATCACGTCCGGATTTGTATTTTTCAAAGTATAGTTTATCAACCAAATTCCCGGCAAGATTATTTTACGAGGAGGGATTTTAGACTTTGTAAACATGATGAACAGTAGCTTTTCTGTGCCTATCCGGTGTGTGATATTTGGCCTAACATTTTTTTAAATCATTCTATTATTTCTCTACCCTTCGAGTCTTTTTAAAGCAGTTTCTTTTAAAGATTTTTCAGCTTCATTAAGTTCAGATTTTTTATTGAGCATGTCCAAAATAAATTGAGAAATCTGTTTCGTCATTGGTGTATTTCCGGAGACTTCATAAGCTTCGGCCAGGCTATCAAACCAATTTGCATCTTCCGGATGAAGTTCTGTATTTAATTTAAAAATACCAATGGCTGCTTCCATCTTCTGTTCATTCAAAAATGTATATCCCATTCGGTTTAAAATAAAACCTTGATACAGTTCTGAAGTGGAATCATTCGATAAGGTTTTGCCAATAACCGTTATAGCCTCTTGTATCCCTTTTGACCTGATAATATTTTCAAAATCATCTTTATTCGGTGGAGCTTGTACGGGGTTCAATATATCTATATCCCAAAGTGTGGACGGGATTTTGGGAATTACAGGTTTAACTGACAAAAAGGTTTTAGCCTGTTCATAGGATTTAAGTTCCGCATTAAAAAAATTCAGCAAATAAATATTGGCTACCTCAAATGATTTCTGAATATTCATTTCCTCTTTACCACGTATATGAAGCGCTACACATGAAGTATATCCCTCTGTAGCGACATTCCAATGTTGCCATTCCGGCTGATTCAGAATGACATGATATCGTTTTGAAAATTTCATTTTATAAAATTCTTCGAAATGGGTATCACGACCAGCTAATTCTTTACTATAAATATGCATGAAAGGGATTTTCAATTTCATGGGATTGTAATAATTGGAGACCATATATTCCTTTATTCCGAAGATGGCACTTTCCATATCCGCTAATGCTTTAATTCTTACATCATGCATAGCTAAAAGTACCTGGATGAAACCTGATCCGCTAAATCCAAACGTGCCTATTTTATGTTCATCAATATGTCCATCCTTTTTTAAAAAAGCAATTACCTGCTGTAAACTCGGAACATCATTGAGTGCAATTTGTGAAAAGGCACCAATACTAAAATTCCCCTGGACTATCATGGCTATGACATATCCATTGGACGCGAGTAATTCATTGGTCATGGTGGTGGACATAGGACGCAACATACCGATCAGCAAGGGAAGTTTTTCTTTAACATGGTCAGCTCCTGATTTGGCAAGCATATTCGTTTGTAGCAGAGAATTCCATGCTTCTTCACCGGGTAGTTTTCCAAACCATCTTTCAAGAGAACTTTTGTTATTCTCCCATTGGATTTTCTTCTGATCCTCCGGCAGGACTTCATCGTTCGCCGTGATTAAGTGATTATAACAATACTCGTTGTATTTAATGGTACGGTTTCCTGTATTGGGAATAGCAGGATACCAAAGATGAATCGTAATTTTCCTTGTAAGGTCTCCTTCATTTTTTTCTCCCAGGTAATTGTATTCAGGTTTTATAACTCTTGAATCGTCCGTAAGGGTTATGATTTTAAATCCAACCGCATACTTACCAACAGGGAGGTTTTCATATAAAAGATTTTTTTGACCTAATATACTATTGGTTGCTACTAATACAATAGAAACAAGCAGGTAATTGATCTTCTTCATGTGAATTTATTATTCTATGAAAATTGTACTTATACAAAAACAAGTTTTCGTCAGAGTAAATATTGAATCAATATTTTATTTCAGTCCATGAAGTTCCATCCCACTCCCAGGTATCATTGACATCATTGGGCCAGGTAATCCGGCCGCCAAACATTACTACCCGATCCCTTTTTTTATCATATGCCATATAACCCATAGCCCTGGCTGGAGGACCCTGTTCTGAAAGTCTATTCCATACGCTCCCGTTAAATGCCCAGGTACTTCTGTTTCGCCCGCTTTTACTCATCCCACTAAATAAGATGAATTGACCTCGTTTTGAATCGTAAGTGAACCCCATACCATGCAACGGGCCAGGTCCTTTTTCATTAACTAATGTCCAGGAGCTCCCATTATATTCCCAGGTATCCTCAAAGGTTTCATCCGGTGAAGTACCCATGCCTCCATATAGAATAGTTTTGTTTCTTTTCGAGTCATAAACCATAGCAAAAGCCTGGCGACCCGGTGGATTATCTCCATTGAATTTTTTCCATATCGTCCCGTTCCATTCCCAGGTCTCTTTATTGACCTGACCTCTGGTGGATGAACCTCCAAATACTATTAATTTATCTCTTTTGATATCATAAACAAAACCACATTCTGATGCCCTCATTGGAGGTAAACGGGATATAATATTCCATTGACCATTATCAAGTACCCGGAGATCACAAAAAGAACTGTCCGGAGAATATCCACCAAATGAATAGATTTTTTTTCGTTTTGTATCATAAGCCAGTCTGATGCTACTCCGTTTATCTCCAGTATTTTGATTTGGTATCCATTTTTTTCCTTTAAAACTCCACACATCATCATATACTATATAATCACTACCTCCATTCAAGGGTGTACTGCCCGCAGTCAGGATGATACATTTTTTATTTTCATCATAGACAAGGGCATGATGAGCCCTTAATCCAGGAGTACCAGATGAATCAGAGAAGAGATTTTCAGTCGAAGGTTTCTGATCAAAATCAGGATTAAAAATCTTTTTCTTTTCAACCTCTTTGGTCCCTTTATTGTTCGCAGTATCCGGATTAAGCGCTGAATATCTGAATGAGCTTACAATCAGAATATAAAGTAATACAATTGAATATGATATTTGTGTTTTCAAATACATGAAAATGAAATGTATTATAATGCTTTGCCGCCTTCAAGCGTTTTAATAGCTTGTTCGAGGTTCTTTTTATTGACTTCGTCAGGTGCCTGTACTAAAGCGAGTTTAGCATATTTTAGTGCTTCTGAATAATTTCCGGACGCTGAGAGCCCACGCATCATTCCCACGGTAGTTGGCCATTTGCCTTCATTCTTTTTATAGTTTTTATCAAAGATCTCCAGGGCTTCTTTTACTTTTTTTTGAGCTAGGAGCTGTCGGCCATATCCATGCATTTCGATAGCACTTGCTTTGTCCAAAGCCATAGCCATGGCTTTATCTGCTTCATCTTTTTTACCAGATTTATTCAGCAGACCTGACTTAGTATTCAACGCTGCAAAAGATTGCACACCTCCAAGGTTAGGATCAGTAGCGGATGTAATCCAGGTAGTTGCCTGATCTAAATTTACATTATTGGTCAGGCACCATGCAGCTGCTGTCTGCAAACTTGGCGGGTCAAAACCAATAGCACCGCTCATTTGAGATTTAATGGAAGCCAATGTGGTAGCTACTACATCCACTTCTACTTTAAAAGGAATTTTCCAATATTCCCATTCCAATGCAATGTCTACAGTATGATCGGTTTGATTATTAAAAGTGTATTCAAGTATTTCTTTGCTGACCGGTTGATTTTTTATTTGTTTGGTGTATACATGAAGAACATCCTGAGTCTTATCATAAAAATAAGCTCCCCATCCATTGACATTACTATTGAAAATTAATTCGCTGGAGTCAGGACCTACGACAATAAAGAAACCATACTTTCCAGCGGACAATTTTTTGCCATTGATCATCACATCTGTAGAAAAGGAAATGGTCGTACTTTCATTGGCACCGGCTCTCCAGGGTGATTGCATATCAGATCCAAATCCAAGCACAGTATATCCATAAGGAACTACCGGTGTACCATATATTTTATTTTCTCTTCCTCTTACAGCGGGTGCATTATAATTTATAGTGATGTCAGTAATTCCTACAGTCCTTCCTACTGAACTTTTAAGATTGGTAACAGAAGGGTCCGGTAATTTCAGGAATTGAGCATTTAAATCTCCCAGGATGAATAGGGATGATATCATGATCATGAATGAGTAAAGTCTGTTTTTCATATTTTTAGCTATTTATTTTTATATATTTCTATTCTCCCAACTCCCATCTCCTAACTCCCACCTCCTATATCCTAACTCCCTTCTCCTAACTCCTAACTCCCAACTCCCTAAAGTGTCTGAACTTTTATCCATTGCCGGCTCTTTGTTTTTCTTCTTCAGCTCCACCAGTTCTCCGTTTGGCTCCTGGAACTTTAGTATTACCAAAACGATACGTGAAAGCTACGTTAGCAACCCGTGTGTCTCTGTTAACTTTAAATGTTTCTGCATAATCTCGAAAATCAGTTCTTGCACTTGTATTATTTGAATAAAACAGGTCCGTAATATTAAGTTTAAGAGAACCTCGATTTGCAAATAAAGATTTTTGAATACCTGCCGAAGCAAAACCATATCCTTGAACTTTCATAAATCCATAAACTTCAGGAGCCCTATAGACACCTGTAAATTCAGCCGACCAACCTTTTCCTATAACAAAGCTATTATTACAATTGATATTAAAATTGAAATTGCCCCGACTAAGATTAGTATTGGCAAGATACCCGGTGTAATGTCCGAAGTAAGCATTCATATTATTGACACTATTCCACCAGCTAGCTATTTGAATAGGTAAAGTTAAATTCATACCATAATAATCAAACCTGGCAAGGTTCCTATTGGATTGAATGGTAATTTTTTCAAGACCGGCTGCAGGAAAAATTACTTCTGTGATATTCTGAGTGGTTTGACTATAAGAAAACGAAGTAATTATTTTTTGGTTGAATGTATGTGAAAGCTCGACAGCATAGGTGTATTGAGGTCTTAAGTATGGATTACCTTCACTATAGGTTGTATTGTTGATGAAAAATTTGAATGGATTTAATTGTCGATAACTCGGCCTGTCGAGACGTCTGCTGATGCTGATACCCACTTCATGTTTTTTTGAAATGGTGTAATTCAGTGCCATGCTGGGGAATAAATTGATATAACTGCTGTCAAATTTTTGCTGTGATGTGATCTGGTTGCCTTCCGGATTAGTTTGTTCGGCTCTGAAGCCAAGTTGGAAATTTACTTTTTGCAACTCTTTTGAAACATTGATATATAGTGCATTGATGTTTTCATGGTATAAAAAATGATTGCTTTGAGAAGGATCATATACTGCACTGCCGCTGCTTTGATCATAATATTTTAAATCATTATCTGCAGTGACAACACTGCTCTTAAATCCCGTTTCGATTTTAGCCTGGTGGGAGAGGGGATGTACATAATCAACTTTTATTGATTTTATAGACAGTTTGCCATTTATATCTCCCTGAAGCAAATACGGTGGGGAAAGGACAGAAGCGTCGGGATTGAAATATTCGGTGGAGAAATGTTGGTCGGATTTATTTTCATATTGAGCGTAGTCAAGATCCATAGATAGTTCCTTGCCGGTACTGTCTATCACATGTTTAATATTCAGGTTGGCGGAATAATTTTTTAAACGATCTGAACTTTTACTTGAATTGTTATTGTAGGACTCCATGATTTCTTTAGCATTCAGGACGTCGGTATGTGTATTTCCATTCGAATTAAAACGATTAGTCAGACCGCTCGTCACTATACCCATCGTAGTATTTTTTGATAAATTATAATCTATTCCCGCCCTTGCTGTATGTGTCCCGAATATAAACCGGATATAATTGTCCTGGTCATAAACTCCATCCAGAATACCTTGTTCAAGAAATTCTCTGTAAAGGGTTAAATGACTGAACGCTTGCCGGTAGGAATAATTATAACTTGCGAATAAGTTTAATTTTTTTGTCCGGTGATTTAACGTTAGACCCTGTCCGGTTTTGGGGTATTTACCTTGTCCATAATTTAGTGAGATCGTTCCATTCGTACCAATTCGCTGGTCTTTTTTCATTACGATATTAATAATGCCTGCATTACCAGCCGCATCATACCTGGCAGATGGGTTGGTAATCAGTTCTATTTTCTGGACTGTATTTGACGGTAAACCGCGCAGATAATTTGCAAGATCTTTCCCGGCTATACCTGAAGGTTTTCCATTGATCATCACGATCACTCCTTGCCTTCCCTTAAGGCTGATATTATCATTCTGATCAATAACGACTCCGGGAGATTGCTCCAATACTTCGAATATAGAACTTCCTGCCGCAGATATCAGGTTTTCAACATTGACTACCAATTTATCTAATTGTCGTTCAATGAAAGGTTTGTTTGATTTTATTACTACTTCATTAAGTTGAACAGCACTGGCATGGAGTTGAATGACGGGTGCTTTAATTTGTTGTGTCTGATTGGTAATCGAAATTGGTGAGGAATAATATGTCTCCATTCCTATTTCACGAATGGTAAGCAGATACTCTCCTTGTTTTATTCCTTCGAATTCAAAGATTCCTTCCTCATTCGTCAGGGCCATTTTTACCAAAGTAGAATCATTCTTACTCAAAAGCATCACGGACGCTCCGCTTATGGAAAGGTTTTTCTCATTAACTACTTTAGAAGATATGTTTCCGGAAACAGGATTGGATTGAGCATGTATCAGATATATTGAAAAAAAACTGACGAAAGTCAAGTAGATCCTTTTATGCATGCCCTTATATTTACGGTGCAAATTAGGTTCATCCT
>JBDTUE010000208.1:0-7826 GCA_040007895.1 Saprospiraceae bacterium
ATTCTTCATTTTTCATTCTTCATTTTTCATTCTTCATTCTTCATTCGTCATTTTTCATTCTTCATTCTTCATTCGTCATTCTTCATTCGTTAAATTCCGTCTCCATCCAACAAATTCCCCAAACCTCCCAATATACTTCCCTCCTCTTTTCTTTTGAATCCACCATAGGAAATAATCTTACTCGCCAACCTGCTTATCGGCAAAGTCTGAATCCATACCGTGCCCGGTCCTCTCAGAGTTGCAAAGAATAATCCTTCGCCGCCAAAAATCGAATTTTTAATACCTCCGATAAACTGGATATCATAATGTACTGATGGATGAAATGCAACGATACAGCCTGTATCTATTTTTAATAATTCACCTTGTTGCAATTCACGTTTAAGGATATGTCCACCGGCATGAACGAAAGCCATACCATCCCCTTCGAGTTTTTGCATGATGAAACCTTCACCTCCAAAAAGCCCGGTACCTAATTTTCGTTGAAACTCTATGCCAACTTCCACTCCTTTTGCAGCACATAAGAATGCATCTTTCTGACAAATCATTTTACCTCCCAGCGCTGCAAGATCAAACGGAATGATCTTACCAGGATACGGCGAAGCAAAAGATACTTTGCTCTTACCATAACCCATATTCGTAAAAGCTGTCATAAATAAACTCTCACCAGTCAATACCCGCTTGCCGGCTGACATAAGTTTCCCAAGGAACCCCTGTTGTTGATGGCGTCCATCACCAAATATAGTCTCCATCTGAATGGGTTCATCCATCATCATAAAAGCTCCTGCTTCTGCTATGGCTGTTTCATGCGGATCGAGTTCGATCTCTACATATTGCATTTCTTCACCATAGATTTTGTAGTCGATTTCGTGGTCTTGTATTCGTGGCATGTTTGATTTTTTTTGCAAAAGTATGGATTGTCAAATAGGAAAGAAAAATATTATGATGGTAAAGTGAAAGGGTGACTTTGAGTCACCCCTTCACTTGGATCGTCTAAACACTTTAATCGTCTTATCTTCGAAACATGAAGATCCGTTCCATTGACTTTCAACTTGAAAACCTCCAGCTTTCCAAACCCTATACTATAGCCTGGAAAACCGTAGACCATGTAGAAAACCTTTTTTGTACGATTGTCACTGACAATGGCATCATTGGATATGGAAGTTGTAATCCTGAAAATGAAGTAGTGCATGTATCGACCCGGCAAACCCTTGATGCAAAAGATCGCCTGGATCTTGATCATATCTTTAATACATCTATTGACAATCCGGAGTTTTTTATTCAAAGCCTGTATCCGGCTTTGTCAAAAGTACCTACTCTGCTCGGAGCTATTGATCTTGCAGTGTATGATGCCTGGGCAAAAGGACAAGGTAAATCACTAGTAGATGCTTTAGGAAAAAAATGTCAGCCACTGCCTACTTCAGTTACGATAGGGATTATGAACGTAGAGCAAACCATTGCAGAAGCCAGGGAATTTATCAGTACTGGCTTTAATCATCTTAAAGTGAAAATCGGGATCAATCCTGAAGAAGATATAGAACGTCTAGTGAAACTGCGCGAAAACTTCGGTGATACGATACGGATCAGAACAGATGTCAACCAGGGTTATACTATTAAACAATTTAAAGAATTATTCGCTGCATGTGCACCTCTGGATATCGAACTATTCGAACAACCAATTCGAGCGGATAAATTTGAAGATGTAGATATGCTGGATGACTCACAGCGAAAATCCATTGCTGCAGATGAATCACTGCATAATGAAACCGACGCTCAATCATTGGCAGATCATCACCGTTGTGGGATTTTCAATATCAAACTCATGAAATGCGGAGGTATCACTGCAGGCAAAAGAATGGCTCAAATCGCTGAGAAAAACGCAATAGATCTGATGTGGGGATGCAATGATGAAAGCAGGTTATCTATTGCGGCTGCCATGCACCTTGCTTATTCCTCTCCGAATACAAAATATCTCGACCTGGATGGAAGTTTTGATCTAGCCAAAGACCTGGTCAGCGGTGGATTTGAAATAAAGGATGGCATGATGATTCCGCTTGATAAACCCGGATTGGGAGTGGAATGGATAGGATAATTCTTTACCTGTTTTTATCTATAAATTGAATCACTTCTTTAAACGGAGCGACCCAAATATCTTTTTCATTAGCTTTTAAATAATTCAGAAATGCGATATGGGTTTCATTGGAAACTTTAATCCATTGACCACCTACACCATGAAACTGGAAGACCAACAATCCTCCCGACAGTTTTACTTTTTCAGCAACAGCGATTAGTTTATCTGCTTCACTATCTTCAGTTACAATATACGAAGGCACATGCATAAGATCCAGATGTTGATAATCCAGTACGATAGCTTTATCCTGTGGTCCACCTCCCCTGGCATATTTTACTAATTTGGATTTTTTAAGCGGCTCTATATAGGATTTTCCACCAACGAAAACATTATTACATGGATACCCATAGGTGCGGTAAGATTTAACAGGATCAAGTAATCTAAGTATTCCATCGGTCACTTTAACTTCATTCAAGATTTTTTCTACAGTATATCCATCTGTTTCGAGTTCCTTTGGCCAACCCATACCTGCAGGACATGGATGAAATATACTGTGATTACCCAGTTCGTGTCCTTCTTTAGCTGCATGCATCCATCCTGCCACATTATTTTGGCCATTAGCGCTGTTGATGAAAAATGTCCCTTTAAATCCAGCTTGATCTAATTGTGGTATCGCATAGGACAAGTGAGAATACATCCCATCGTCATAGGTCAGGCAGATTGCTGCTTTTTTGTTTCCTGGAAACAGGATTGATTTATTCAAAGACTGACCCATTGAACACAAAGTCGGGATCAAAAGAATGATCATTCCAATATATCTATCAACCTTATTCATGATCACAGCATTTAATTTTTATAAAGTAAATGAATCACCTGCAGTAAGAATGCTGATTCGTGCTTCTTTCATCCTGATGATATTACCCTTTTTAGTTTCAATTCCAATGGGGCCTTTAAGCACGATCACCTGACTACTTCCCATTACCATGGCTTTATTCCCTTTAACCAGGATGGCGGTTTCTTCATCTATACCAATACAAGTCCTGGTTGGATATTGGTTTAATACCGTCAACAACCTATTATATCTGCCCCGGACAACAAAATGCTGATCTATAATCGCAGTAGTGAGCATACCAAGACCTTCTGTGATCTGTATATTTCCTTTGACGATACGATCGACAGTACCTGAATAGATTGTATCATTTCTTATTTGTTCACCAGTGATCATTTCTTTACTCATGACTGCTGCACCGGCACTGGTACCTGCTATCAAAGATCCCCGGTGATAAGCTTCATGAATAGCATCATAGATAGGAGTATGAAGCACTACATTCATAAACCTGCTTTGAACTCCGCCTGTAATAAAAATGAGTTTAGCTTTTCTCAATGAATCCAACATCACTTTATCCCGCGCATTATCTTTTGTAAAATGAAGCATCGCAATGACATTCTTACATTGCGGCATCAGGTCCGCTTTGATATAAGCATAAGAGGTATCCGGTTCTGCACTCGACATCGTAAGTATGGCTATATGATCTGATGATTTAAGGTGAGCTGCTTCCAACATTTGTTTTACCAATGCAGGAGGCCGGTCTCCACCACCAATGATAAAGAGGGAACCTCCACCCGAAATTTGCTGTGCATTCAATAGTATGATACCATGAATGCAATAAAAGAAAACCAGGATTTTTTTTCTCATCAAGATCACTTTGCAACGGTTATTCTTAATTCCTGGATTAGAGGTGGGTTTTCAGGTGTCAGGGTAAAAAACACATTGAGTTTTCCTTTATCTCCTACGATTTCAAAAGTTCCCCGCAATTGATTTTCAGGACGTACATCACCGATATTTTGAATAGTACCAATAGCTTTAAATATATTAGTATGAGTGGTTCTCAAATCGTTCAATGGATAATCCGGGAAAAAATTCTCTGAAAATATATTTGACCCGGGAGCAGTATACCGGACTACCATTGTCGAATCCCATTTTGGTAATAATTTTATCAAGGCATCTTGCCGTTGATTCAATATTTCAGAAACGGGTAAAGTATATGGTTTGAGTCCTCCACCTCTGATTAATGAATCCAGGGCTTGAGTATTTACAGTTCCCAGATTGGCATATGTCTGGTTTGCAAAGGCTACTACACCAATACCATATTCCGGTAAAAATCTCCATTGACTACCATAACCAGGCAAACCACCACTATGACCTACAAAAATTTTATCCTCACAATCTCTAGTCCAGCCAAGGCCATAATTATAAGCTGAAACGGTAGGACATAGTTTACCAGTGGGATACCGGTTGAGTGGGTTGAACCCGCTAAAATTAGAAGGCATGTGCATTTCACGAAGTGAACTTCTTTTTAAAACCGGATTTTCAGGTCCTGATCTTGGAGGCCAGGCTGCCATATGCATCGCCATGTATTTCGAAAAATCTTCAATCGAAGTGATCAGCCCACCCATAGCTCCATACGATCCGTGATGTAATGGAGTTTCTTCTTTCCATTCCCCATTGACCAGGCGATATCCATGCGCAAGTTTTTCTTCTGGTACTTTAGTGTATTCCCATTCACTATGAGTCATGCCTAATGGTTTAAAGATCTTTTCTTTAGTATATACATCCAAAGGCATACCGGATACTTTCTCGACTATCTGACCTAATAAAGCAAAACCAAGGTTGCTATATTCATACGCCACGCCGGGTACATTGGAAAAATAGGTTCCTTTTTTTATCAGATTGATAAGATCGGCATTGCTGTCTTCCAGTTGCCGGTCTCCCCAAGGATTGTCTTCTGGAAATCCGGCGGCATGGGTCAGTAAATGCCGGATTGTAATGACCGGAGCATCAGTGGTTAGAAGTTTGTTTAGTTTCAATTCAGGGATAAATTTGGATGCAGGATCGTCCAGACTGAGTTTTCCCGCGTCACGCAATTGAAGGATCGAAACTGCCGTTACACTTTTACTCATAGATGCGACGCGATACATCGAGGTATTATCCGGTTTGATTTTTTTATCTACCTGGATCATTCCTAAAGAACCACTCGATATGAGTTTTCCATCCAATAATACTCCATAGGTGATAGATGGAAATTTGTTTCTGGCTGAATATTGTTTGTAAATATTATCTATTGCAGGCAATAAGGATTTAATCTTTGCCAATCTTGCTGTATCAGACACTGGCATAGCATAATGCTGGCCTGTTTGTCCATTAGCTATAAGCGGTAGAAGGAATGTTAACCAAAGGAATATTGAACCGATTTTCATGTATTTCATAATATAAAAATAAATTGGATCAATGAAACTAATCAAAAAAGAAGTACCGCGCAAGGTATAGGTTAAGTGAAAGGGTGACTTTCCCGAAGGGATCCGTATGGCATCTTAAGTGAAGGGGTGACTTTCCCGAAGGGATCCATTTGGCATCTTAAGTGAAGGGGTGACTTCAAGTCACCCTTTCACTTGGCAACTCTCACTTGTTACCTGTTCAAGGAAGGAATATTTCCGTACCTTAGGCATTCATTTAATCATTTAAACAAAACGAATATTTTGAAGGCGAACGCCGTTTAATTATCTTCGTCGTTTATAATATAAAAAAGGAAATAGAGGTGGAACCGAAAGTGATGGACTATGATGTAAAGCAAGAACAAGGGTTCAAGTATATAGAGACTTGCCCGGGCAAGCCTGTGCTTTTACTATTGCATGGTCTGTTTGGTGCATTGAGCAATTTTAAAGGCATCTTACATCATTTTGATCAAAAAATAAATGTAGTCGTTCCGATCCTACCCATTTTTGAATTGCCTATTACAGAAGTATCACTGGAAGGGCTTGTAAAGCACATCAAAAAATTCGTCGATTTTAAAAATATTTATAGCGCTGACCTATTGGGAAATTCATTAGGCGGTCACCTTGCTATATTATATACTTTGGCTTATCCCGATCAAGTTCGATCATTGACTCTGACAGGAAGTTCTGGTTTATTCGAATCTGCTATGGGTACTTCATTTCCCAAACGAGGCGATTACGATTTCATCAAAAACAAAACAGAACTCACTTTTTATGACCCTGCTATTGCAGATAAAGAATTAGTGGATGAAGTTTTTAATATTGTCAATGACAGGATGCGTGGATTGCGCATCGTATTGACTGCTAAAAGTGCCATGCGTAATAATGTCGAAGATAAAGTATCTGCTATTTCCTGTGCCACTTTATTAGTATGGGGCAAGGATGATACGATCACTCCGGCTTTTGTAGGTGAGCGGTTTCATGAACTTATCCCCAATTCGGAACTGGTATTAATGGATAAATGTGGTCATGCACCTATGATGGAACATCCTGATCAATTCAATAAAATCCTGGATGCATTTTTGACCAAAGTCCATGTAGAAGCTTACGGGTGATCCATCTAACTTTTGTAATTCAATATATTCATTATACCTACTTGTATGAAAAATCCACGCCGTGATGTGCTTAAAAAAATGATAGCCTTACCCCTGGTTGGTAGCGCTTCCTTTATAAAGTCCCCAGATCAAAAAAATGCAATAGGTCTTCCTTCAAAACGGCGATTAAAATCCAGTCTCAATGCATTTTCATTCAATGAACCATTGACTGCAGGTACGATGGATATATTTGATATGTTGACATACAGTGCTGATCTCGGTTTTGAAGGCCTTGATATAACCGGTTATTATTTTAAAGGTTATCCGAAAACACCGGAACTGGAATATCTGTATAAAATCAAACGGCATGCTCATGCACTTGGTATTGAAATTAGTGGAACCGGTGTGCGCAATGATTTTACGATCCCTGATAAATCTTTGCGAATTTTAGAAGTCAACAGAGTCATCTCCTGGATAGAAACTGCAGCCCGTCTCGGAGCCCCGGTGTTACGCATATTTGGTGGTGCAGCAAAAAGAGATGGATTCACCCGAGAACAAATCACCGACTGGATGCTGGAGGATCTCAACAAATGTGTTGACTATGGAAAACAAAATGGCGTGATCATAGGCTTACAGAATCACAATGATTTTATATTGAATACGGATATCGTTGCAGGATTCATGAAAGCTATACCCTCTCCATGGTTTGGATTGATATTGGATACGGGTAGTTACCGCCAGGAAGATCCTTATCTCGCTGTTGAAAAAACAATTCAATATGCTGTCAATTGGCAGGTAAAAGAAAAGATTTTTGTCAATGGTGCAGAAGTCGATACTGATCTTCCAAAACTCTTCAGCATAATTAAAAAATCAAATTATAAAGGATATCTTCCAATAGAAACCCTTGGCAAAGGAGATCCTAAACCCCAGATCGAAGCTTTTTTTCCAAAAGTATTGGCAGCTATAAATGGGTAAGCTATGGAGATTACAGATAAATTAATTGCTTCCAAAACACAGGCTTTAGAATACTTCGATCTACCAATTGAAACGTATCACTGGACTTATGCAGAAGGGAAATGGAATATCCGTCAACTCTTATGTCATATCGTCGATGCTGAATCTGTATTATACGACCGTGTCCGGCGCATCATTTCCGAACAACCCAATCCTTTACTATGGGCATTTGATCAGGATGCCTGGGCTGCACACCTTGATTACAATACGTTTCCAGTGACTGCAGGCAAATTAATGTTCAATGGTATTCGTGAAGGAGTTATCCATTTGGTCAATAAATATTATCTCTCTCACGGGGATCTTCCATTTATACATAGCTCCACCGGTCGACGGACACTTAAAGATGAGATGGATAAAATAGCCTGGCATAGTCAGGG
>JBDTUE010000209.1:0-7731 GCA_040007895.1 Saprospiraceae bacterium
GTTCCGAAATGGTATGATAATGCAGATGATCTCATTCATGATCCGGAAGTGGATGCTATCTATATCGCTACTCCTCCCCATATGCATCCGGAGTATACTTTCAGAGCAGCGGCAGCGGGCAAACCGGTGTATGTAGAAAAACCTATGGCCAGGACCTATGCTGAATGTGTCCATATGATAGATGCCTGCATTATGGCAGAAGTACCATTGTTTACTGCATATTATCGTCGGG
Organism: Saprospiraceae bacterium; assembly: GCA_040007895.1. Taxonomy (GTDB): domain Bacteria; phylum Bacteroidota; class Bacteroidia; order Chitinophagales; family Saprospiraceae; genus JADJLQ01. Next base: position 233 of record JBDTUE010000209.1, read on the forward strand.
CCTTACCAAATTTTCTTGCCATTAAAAATTGGATGGATAACGGGACGATTGGTGATGTTCGATTTGTAGATATCCAAACGCATAAATCATTGGACGCCGACATGGTCGGAGCTAAAGAAGGTACAGAAAACTGGCGTACGGATCCGGAGATAGCCGGTGGCGGTTATTTTCATGATTTGGCTTGTCATCAACTTGATATTATGGATTTTTTATTCGGCCCGATTATTAAGGCGCATGGCTTTCACCTCAACCAGTCAGGTCTCTATAAAGCAGATGATATAGTTTTGGGTAATTTTCAATTTGCGAATGGTATACCCGGTCAGGGATCCTGGTGTTTTAATGCCAGTGCATCAGCATCTAAAGAAATCACTACTATTTATGGAAGCAAGGGAACTCTTTCATTTCCTTTTTTTGGTGATCATACAGTTACAATGCATCTGGATGGCCATGAACCATTAAAATATGCCTTTGATATACCTAAAAATATCCAACGACCATTGATTCAATCTATAGTATCGGAACTTCAGGGTAACGGAAAGTGTCCAAGCAATGGAGACTCTGCTGCCAGGACGGCTAAAGTCATGGAGTGGATTGTTAGTTGATATTGATGCGAAACAAATTATAGACATTCTGGGTTGATCCCCAACATATATTTTTTCACAATGTCTATAGTTGGAGCAGTCTGCGAACCCAAAAATCCTGTGATTTTATTATTGAACATTTTTTTTTGACAAAAATCTGTCAAGGGTTTTGAAACAGGCATATATGTCCAATGCCACTTCTCTTCATGATATCCATTAAGCCGGCCAGCCGTATAGGGTTGACAAAATCCAAATGCTGCAGCATGTCCGGTTAACCAATCGTAAATCTTTTTTCCTTCTCCGCTGGCGAAATAATCATTGCTCAAAGAATTGAGATCCATATCCGTGCCCCAATGGTGTCGTGAAGTAGACGGCATGGAAGAATATTCTAGAATTATTTGAGCCCTTTTAACCGGATCCTTCTGAGTCTTTGCCAGGTTTTGACCTTTTCCTACCAAAGTTTTTCCCGTCCATTTATTTTCCCAGATTGTTTTTTGGGCATTAAAATTCCTGGTAGCTGATAGGATTTTAAGTTTGATACCATCTTTTTGTGCCGCATTGGCCATCATAATAAATGCCTCTAAGGTTTCTTTTCGCAAATATTCAGTTTTGACAGAATAGGCGGAAGGAATTTTAGTAAATAAAGGGTGCTTAGCAGGTTCAAACTTACCCATGATATATTGCAGGGTATCTATTGATTTGATTGGTTCACTCCCCCGGATGTCTGGATTTGAAAAATTATATAAAACCAAGAAGACGAAAATCATAGATAAACTTCTTTTAGAGTTGAACGACGGTCCCGTTAGTATAAACTACCGGGAGGTCGATTCAGATATGTATAATGGTTATTTATTAGACTGAAGAAGGTACTTTTCCAGGGCCATGCTCATGGATGGAATATCGGGTGCAGGTGCTTTGATATTTATATTTAATCCAAGATCCTCAACGGCTTTAGAAGTATGAGATCCGAATGCGGCTATCCTTGTTTCGTCCTGCTTAAAATCCGGGAAATTTTCAAACAATGATTTCAGGCAAAGTGGACTAAAAAATACCAGTACATCGTATTTGATATCTTTCAAATGAGAGAGATTACAGCTTACAGTACGATACATGTTCGCTTCGGTCACTTTAAGTCCCTTGGCTACCAGGTAGTCCAGTATTTCCTTAGCTCCCTGATCGCTGCAAGGCATCAGGAATTTTTCGTTCTTGTGTTTATTAAAATAGGAACTGAGATCTTCAATGCTTTTGGTTCCAACAAATACTTTGCGTTTTCTATAAAGAATAAATTTTTGAAGATAATTGCCTATCGCTTCTGTGAGGCAAAAATACTTCATATCAGGGTTGACCTTAATCCGCATTTCCTCGCAAATCCTGAAATAATGTTCTATCGCATGTTTACTGGTAAAGACTACTGCGGTGAATTCATCAGGGCGGATGCGGGCTTTCCTGAATTCTTTTTCAGTGACAGCTTCAATCTGATTGAATGGAATGAAATCAATCTTTAAACTGTATTTCTTCTCAATAGTTGCGTATGGAGAATGCTCAGGTTTTGGTTGTGATACCAATATGGACTTGATTCGCTTATATTTATCAGCAGTGGTCTTACCTGTAGTACCCATTAATATAATTTCAATTGATTTTTACCGGATTTTGGAATATTCCTTGAAGTTGCAAACAAAAATCAGCGTAGTAAAATTCCTGTCAGCAACAGCCAAGGGGCTATTTCCACGGTGCAAAGGTAAATAATAAAATGAAATTTACCGGATATGATCAACGGCATATTATTCAATAGTCCCCGTGCCTGCCGCAAGATGTACATCATCCCGACAATAGACAAGCCACTAAAAATCAACATCTTGCCTGTTTCTTCGGCTACAAAAGACAATAATATATTAATCAACATTAAAGCTAATCCCAGGGCGAGATTGTGCAAACCGATGGTGTAACTGAATAACATAGCTTCTTTGGTGAGGGGAAAAGTGAATCCCAGGATGTGCAAAACAATATGTCTTACCAGATAAACTAAAAAAACAATGCCTATAGCAAGGAAAAGTGAAATATGGGCTACTTCAAAAATTCTAAAACTGAGGTACAAGAAAATACCACCATTAATAATAAAAAGCAAATAAAGTATGCCGAAAATCAAAATCTGGTTTCCTTTAAAAGCGTCTTTAAACAATATTCTAAGTTGATTCTGATTATAGGTAGCCCGGATTAATGCCATTGGATACGATCTGTTGAAATTGATCGCTACGGCCGCCAGAAGGAATAAAAAAATATAAATCACAAACCAGGCATTCTTACTGATGGTCCCACTTTGCTGTAAAGTGCTTTCCTTAAATTTGTCCAGGTTGTTTTTTAATTGATTGAGGTCCGGGGTATTTGAAGTAACCGGAGGCACTGATGGCTCTACCTGTATTACCGTTGGAGGAGGAGGTTTTTCCTGAACAGGAGTATTATTTTGCTTGGTTTTGGGCGGTACTATGTTAAATGGATTAGATCCATCCTGAACACCGCTAGACCTGGATGCTGATGTGGTATTTGGTAAAGTTTTAGTTTGCACCGGACTATCTTTTTTTACCTGGCTTTGAAGCGCAGGATTGTTATTCTGCTCAGGTACGCCTGGAGGGACCACTTTGGTATTTGCTCCGGGTTTGATTTCAAACACATTGCTGGATGACGGCTGGACAGTCTGTGTACTAGTGGGCTGAGTGGGTTGATTTTCTTTTGGAGTCTCTTGTTTTACTGCTTCCTGGGGAGGAGGTACTGGTTTTTCCTGGGGCTTAGTTTGACTCGTATTGCTCTTATTTACAGGTGCTTTTATATCAAATGGATTTTGGCCAGTAAGTTGTGACAGACTCCCATAACTAACAAGAAAAAAAACAAGTATAAGTTTCAGCAAGCCATTATAATGTAGAAAACCCATTTCCCTGATGTACAATTACTTTTTTAACGCTATTCAAATCCCAATCAATTACAAGCCCCCTGGCTATTTTATCTGCCACTACCTTGCCATACAGAAGCTGGATCAAATATAATGCCGCATCGTAAGATTTAGCACCTCCTGCTGAAGTAATTATGTTTTTATCATGGACAAAGGTCACATCTGCATATACCCGCAAAGAAGGAAACATCTCCTTGAATGTTTTGACTTCACCTGGAAACGTAGTGCACGCTACTCCTTCCAGCAATCCTGCTTTAGCCAGCACAAAAGTCCCATCGCAGTGCGATGTAATGAACATGGCCTGATCACCGATATCTTTCACCCATCTGATCATAGCGGTATCCTTCAGTTCTTCATTCAAATGATGCTCAGCACTAGGAACCACCAATATATCTATATGCGGCATGGGATCCCGGGTGTAATCAAAATCCGGTTTGATATAAAGTCCTTCAAAGGTGCGGATCAATTCATGGGTATTAGCTACAGTAATAATGTTCATAGCTTTAATATTCTCACGATATTGTGTATGCTGAAAAACATCATACGATGCAATAAGCTCCGTATTATAAACTCCATTCATCACGAGAATGGCAACATTATACCTGTCCTGGATTATTTTATTTTTTTCCTTGATAGAGACCCGGAGCGGATCATTGTTAGAATTATCACCAGATGGAGAACAACTCCCGATGATAAAAGCAATTATGACGATCAAAAAATGTTTAAAGGAAATCGTATTCTTGTGTTGATTCATTATAGTTAAACGAAATCTGCTGTAAAATTGTTATTTTTTTACATCCGGCACAATTAAAGATTCTATAAATTATGGAAATCAAAAATCGCAAAGCTCAACATGAATATAATTTCAGACAATCCCTGGAAGCAGGCATCATGTTGGATGGCACAGAAGTAAAATCTATCCGGGAAGGTAATGCCAATCTTAATGATGCTTTTTGTTACTTCAGGGATGGTGCACTCTATATCCGCAATTTTCACGTAGCCCCTTTCAAACAAGCGTCCGGATGGGCTCTGCATGATCCATTGCGGGAACGAAAACTATTGCTAAAGAAAAATGAATTAAAAAAACTAAAACACAGGGTCGATGAAAAAGGTATGACGATCGTTCCTTATCGGTTATACTTGTCAGAACGTGGATTAATCAAAATGGAAATAGTCCTTGGAGAAGGTAAAAAATCGTTTGACAAACGGGAAACCATTAAAGCCAAAGATAACAGAAGGGAAATGGAACGAATGGATAAAAGCCGTTAGTGTTCAGGAGTTATTGCTCAGTGCCCGTTCAATATTTTTGTCAGGAATGATCCAGATCAAAGCAATGACTAAAAATATGATCACGGACACCATAGGATAAAAAAAAGCAATGATGAATGAGATCAGATATGAGATCGCCGAAAGCCCACCTTTGCTGGTTTGATATTTGAGTAAGTTCATTACATCCGGTTGATTAAGATGCGTGTTTTTTATAGTCAATAATAAAAAAAAATAGGAAACACCACAAAAATTGGATAACAGAGCATAGGCGATTACAGCGTTTTTTGCAAAATGGGATTCTCCCATCCACGCCGTTACAAAAGGCATTAATGACAGCCAAAATAACAAACAGAGGTTAGCCCATAAAATAGTACCCTGGACTTTCTTGATCGCATGAATAAGATGATGGTGATTGACCCAGTAGATGCCAAGACTTACAAAACTCAATATATAACTTAAGAAAACCCAACGCAGATTGATCACTCCATCCCAACTGCCATCATGCGGGACTTTAATCTCCAATACCATAATCGTAATAATGATAGCGATCACTCCATCACTAAAAGCTTCAAGACGGGTTTTATTCATAACTATAAAAATAAAAAGAATTGAAAGATAACAGGAGGAGCTTATTGATAATGTTGAATCAATGTAGAAACAGAAGATGCTGCAGTATCCCAATCGAATCGAACTATTTCCACATATCCCGCTTCTACTAATCTCCCCCGCTCTTTAATACATCGCTGCAAAGCAACTGCAACATCCAGAGGTTGAGATGGATTTACTAAAAGAACAGCTTTACCACCAATCTCCGGATAAGATGATTTATCAGCGGCTACTACAGGCACTCCGGAGGCAAAAGCTTCAACGATAGGCATCCCGAATCCTTCATATTCTGATAGATTAATTAATGCGTCAGCCGATCCAAGAAGTAATGCAAGCTGGTCTTCAGTCATGTATCCCAACCCTATGATATCCTCTTGATATGCACTGTTTTTAATTGCCTCTGAAGCTTCAGCACTCAATCCCATAAATTTTCCTGCCAATATCAATTTATGTTCTGTAGCATATTGTTGCCTGAAGACATCAAACGCGGCAATGACTTTGTCTATGTTTTTGCGCTTATGAATGGATCCTACATAAATAAAGAATGGTTTTCCCAATGTGTATCTTTCTTTGATTTGTCTTCTTTCTTGTTCCTCAACGGGCTTAAATATTTCCCTGGCTGCATTATAAATCACCTCAATGTCAGAAGCCGGGACGGCGTAATGGGAGATTATTTCCTGCTTTGAAAAGTTACTTACAGTTATCACACGATCAGCTAGTTTCAAATTCCTTTTAATAATGTTCTGGTAATAAAGTCTATGGGCCCACGGCAAACTATCAGGCAATACGATCGGGGACAAATCATGAACAGTAATAATACACGGTATATTTAATGTTGCCGGCATGATAACCTCTGGAGAATAAAACAAGGAGATATCATTTTTAATACAGGCTTTGCGAACAGCATATTCAATCCAGATCCAGATTAAGAGTGGATGCCTGCTCGGTGGAAACAAAGAAATTACTTTTACATTATCACCCTTGGGCACCAGGATTTGATTCTCTCTGTCATAAAAAAGATAAAAAGTATCCTGGGGACGTAACGCTACTAATCTTGATATGATTTCATAAGCATGCCAGCCAATTCCTTCCAACCGGTTTTTAATTAATAGTCTCGCATTGATTCCAATATTCATCCTGATTTATTCCTGCAAGATAAGCGTCCCCTTTTGAACTATTAAACCGTTTTCTGAGATGAATAAAATTCAATATCTTGATCACTCTTACCAATATCTTAATAATGAAAAAATATCTGCGACTCATCTTATTTATTCTTCCATATTCATTGTTCAGTCAGGCATTAAAAGTCTATGATCTCAGGATAGAACAGCTCATTAATCCCTTAGGTCTTGATATGATTCAACCACGCCTGAGCTGGAAATTACAATCCGATGCATTCAATACGATGCAAACTGCTTATGAGATCACGGTAGCTACTGTACCTGATTTTAATCCAAAAAACATGGTGTGGAAAATAAAAACAGCTACTGATCAATCCATTAATATTAAATATACAGGCAAAGCTTTAATGTCCAATACCCGCTATTACTGGAAGGTAACGGTCTGGGATAATCACGGCAATACGGCTATGAGTTCAACACCTGTATTTTGGCATACCGGGTTATTAAATAAAAATGAATGGGTCGCAAAATGGATTTCATCCACATCGATCAAGGCTGATAGTATTCATTATCAAAGTCCTGTTTTTAAAAAAGAATTTAGCGTAAACAAGCCGATGAAATCTGCTACATTATTTATTTCTTCCAGGGGTTTATATGAAGCTGAAATCAATGGTGTTAAAGTAGGCAACGATTATCTCACTCCCGGATGGACCGCTTACAATTCCCGTATTCAATACCAGGTTTATGATGTAACCAACATGATTAAAAAAGAAGCTAATGCTATCGGTGTTACTCTGGGTAAAGGATGGTTTAGTGGTGAAGTGGGCTGGATCAATGCAAGCAACCTTTATGGTAAAGATCTTGCTCTTATCAGCCAATTGATCATAACTTATACTGACGGGTCTACCTGGATTATTCCTACTGATGGAACCTGGAAATCTTCCAATGGTCCGATCCTTAACTCTGAAATTTATCATG
>JBDTUE010000210.1:0-7701 GCA_040007895.1 Saprospiraceae bacterium
CCTCCGGGAGGCGGGCGGAAAAAAAAGTAAGGCAAATAAATTAAGCAATTTTTTTTTAAAAATTTACCCACTAAATATGGCAAAGAGCCATAATATAATAGAGTCTTATGATTATCAAATTCACCAAAGGGGATTTAACAGCGCGTAGTAAAATTATCTGTACCCGTACAGACGGTTCATTTACCGGAGCGTCGAGGCATCCTGGTATTGAATTGCATGATATTATTCATTATGCGGTTGAAACCATTCTTGAGTTTAAACAAGGTTTTTATGGAATTCTTGATCAGGGATTTCAAATCGAAGATTTTGAATTACCGAGGCATATTCGCCCCGCTGCTTTAATTCCTTCAAACCTTCCAATAGAATCTATCCAGTCGGAACTCCTCGTCAATCAACTGACCATGGAAGTACTGCAAAACCCGATAGAAGATTTTATGGAAGTTTTCAAAAAAGCATTGGAGGTTAATAAACTTCCTTTTCCGGATCGGTTGAACGAATCCACATTGAGTAAGATTCGCAACTTAATAGATGTCATTAAAAATCAATGGGCAGACATAGAGGAAGGAAAAAGCATGGAATTGATTTTTTGATGTTGACCGTTCATATTATTTCAACCTTCTTTAGGTTAGTTTGTTTCATCTATCACCGCGATAAATTGCGGCCCTTTACTTTATGCAAATAGGAATCTCCAGCTTTGCTGAAATGTCACCTTCGACTGACCAACGCGGTCAACGAAGTCATATTCGTATGACTGAACTTATGGAAGAAATTGAATTAGCAGATAAACTTGGTCTTGATGTCTATGCGATAGGAGAACACCATCGCGCCGATTTTATAGCTTCTTCCCCGGCTACGATCCTTGCAGCCGCTGCAGTTAAAACTAATAATATAAGACTATCCAGTGCAGTAACCGTACTTGGAAGTGATGACCCGGTGCGCGTATTTCAACAATTTGCCACCGTAGACTTATTGTCCAATGGAAGAGCCGAAATCATGGCTGGAAGAGGATCTTTTATAGAATCATTTCCACTCTTCGGATATGATCTAAATGATTACGATGAATTATTCAGCGAAAAACTTGATTTATTAATTAAACTCAATCAAGATGACCGGATATTTTGGAAGGGGAAACTAAGATCATCTCTGGATGGACAAGGTGTATTCCCCCGACCATTACAAAAAACATTACCAATTTGGATTGCAGTAGGTGGTACTCCGGCTTCAGTAGTAAGAGCGGGTAAATTAGGCCTTCCTTTAGCTTTAGCGATAATCGGTGGTACGTTAGAACAATTTGTGCCTTTTGTAGAATTATATAAACGGACATGGAAGGAAAGTGGACATGATCCTGAACAAATTCAGATTGGAATTCATTGTCATGCGTATGTGTCGGAAAGTGATCAGCAAGCAGCCGATGAGTTTTATCCGTCCTATGCAGAAGTGATGTCCCGGCTTGGACGGGAACGCGGTTGGGGACCTATGTCACGGGCAGGTTATGAACAAATGAGAAAACCAGAAGGTTCTTTATTTGTAGGAAGTGCAGAAACAATATCCAATAAAATAAAATACATGCATGATCTGTTTAAGCATACTAGATTCCTGGCTCATATGCCAGTAGGGCCTATGCCACACGATCTGGTAATGAAATCTATTGAATTGTACGCTACGAAAGTGGCTCCGGTAGTCCGGGCAATGAACCATAATGAAATGAAACCTTAAAACTGATTGCTGTAAATTAAAGTGGTTTAACCCGTCTTTCAATATCGGCCTTTATCAGAATAAATACTTCTTGTATGAATTAGAAAATTATTCTTAACAGACAAGTAATAAAATTGTATCACTAAAATTATCAACTTCTATATAAAATCGGGATTTACATTTCAACCCGAATGAGCATTGGATTACCCACTTGTTTGCTTCTTTATCACTTAGTTTAACTTTTGTTTTAATAACGCACTACTTAATTTTTTTCATCAACTCAATCGCCTCTTTATTTTCTTTATCAGTATCCAATACTTTCAGTAAGTATTTTTTTGCCTCAGCGAGTTTATTCAGCTCAATAAAGTTCCTGCCTAATTCCATGTAAACTTTTTTATCAGCCGGAAAATTCCTTTCCATAAAAAACAATACATCGTTCGATTTAAGAATCCGCCTTCCACCCATTCTTAATGCGGTAGCTACTATCAACAGGTCGGATGGTGCAACGAATACTTCATAATCATTATCAGCTGTCACTGTATTATATATTTTCTCAGCCTCATCTATACCATAGTAAATAATTGCATTAGCCAGGTCTTCTTCATCCATTACTTTGGAAGCTTTTCGGTATTCAAAATCAGTTATGATTCCTGCTAATTTTTCTTCACTGATGATTGTTTCAAGCTTATTGCCGGATGCCGGTATCTTTTTGATAAACGTGTTAAAAAATTCTAGTGTAAGCCGGCAAGTGGTTTCATAATTTCTTTTTGCGGTTGATACGGGTCTTTCTTTTAATGCGTATGCGGGGGTTTGCTCAGGCATAAGTGATGTGGCAATAGCAAAGTCTTCAAAATCTCCATGTATAGCATTGGTGTACGTTATCCTATACCGGTTGGTGTATTTTAAAGTTTCAAAGATCTTTAAATCTTCATTCTCATATTTTTCACGATATATATTTAACCATGCAGCATTTATTTTGGGGTTATAAAAGCTCTCTATTACACTTTGTCCGTTTTTGTTATTTACATTACCGTCAAATGTAGCTATCGCTTTTATGTATGGATTGAACATAGCCATCCTCATCGCAAATACGCTACCATAGCTATAGCCAATAACCCCAATATTGCTAAAATCAATGAATTTGAAAATCCTTAATTGGCTTACTGCGAATTCCATATCTCTTACCTGTGTTTCTTTGGACAATGTACTTCCAAGTCCCAGTTCCATATAAACATCCCCACCCCCGCTAACTTGCGGAATAGATACAACTACATAACCCTGGCTCACTAAATACTCCCACAATGGAATATTCTCGTTTCGCCTGTCATTCAACCCGAGATAATGAACAATTAATGGAAATTTACCCGCCGCTGCTTTCGCATCTTTAATCGCTTCTACTTGAATGTTTAATATTTTATTTTTTGAAGAGTCAGTAAGGTTAGTCCAATTTACAGTTGCCCAATAATCATAATCGCAGAGGGATTTATTGTAATCAAAAAATTTTTTATCAGTGGGTTGCAGGTTGATATAATCTTTGTACTGCATTCTTTTGCCACTCGTAGTTTTTGCCACCGGATACCATACTCCTATGCGAATTGGACGGGCGGTTTCTCCAGGAAATGTCTTGCCCGTAACAGACTGCGGACCATGATAAACCCTTGAATAATCAAATTCATATAAAATTTTAAATCCAACATTATAATTACCCTTTTCCAGGTCGCCCCAAATGGGAGATAGTTTTGACTGAGCAATACTATGGTGATTTACGATCAGAATAATTAGTAGGCAAAGAATACAATATTTAAATTTCACGATTTCATTTTTTATAAATTAAACCATACTCAGTCTGCCAGCTTGTTCCATTATTTTGATATTTCTTTACGCAAATTTTGAAATTAATTTTTACCATTCTCTAATTGAATTTCACCTCACTCCATTTTGTACCATCCCATTCCCAGGTATCATTCACATCGTTTGGCCAATTTGGGCGGCCACCAAACAGAACAGTGAGGTCCCTGTCTTTATCGTAGGCCATGTATCCCATCACTCTAGCTGAAGGTCCGGATTCGGAAAGTTTTTTCCATTCCATTCCATTCCAACCCCACGTGTCATTCTGAGTTTCACCATTTGCATTATCACCACCAAATAGTATCAGCAATCCTCTCTTTGAGTCGTATGTATAGCCCGAACCAGTTCGGGGGCCGGGACCGGTTTCAGAAACTTTTTTCCAATTCTTCCCATCATATTCCCACGTATCACCATACTTTTGATCAGGGCTTGTGCCCATTCCACCAAAAAGAACAGTACGCATACGCTTTGAATCATATATCATTGCAAATGCCTGCCTTCCCTCAGGACCTGAACCTTTAAACTTTGCCCATACGTTGCCATCCCACTCCCAGGTAGTATTATTTACCTGGTCCCTTCCTGCTGCTCCTCCAAATGCTATAAGTTTGTTTCGTTCAATATCATAGACTAACCCCGATTCTGCTGCTTTCATTTCAGGAATATCAGAAATTGCCTTCCACTCATTTGCATCCAACATACGCAAATCACCCAGGCTGCTATTGCCATTATATCCACCATAAGAAAATATTTTTTTTCGTTTAGAGTCATAAGCCATTCGTATTCCACTTCTTTCATTTCCCGAATTTGCTATTAAGCTCCATTGGGAATTGCGGTAACTCCAGATATCTTTAAAAAATTTGTATGACTGACCACCATTTAAAGGAGTACTTCCGGAAATCATAAGAATGGATTTAGCGGCTTCATCGTACACCATCTCATGGTGTGCCCGTTTGTCTGGAATAGAGTAAGTGGGAATTATTTTTTTGTGAAACAGCATCAAAAGAATAATTACCAGGGAAAAGAGTTGTGTTGTTTTTTTCATGTTATTTACCTTTTTTGACAATTATTTCTTATACGTTAAATCATATTCAGCCTGCCAGCTTGCACCATTAACTTTTTTCTATTAAGGGCATAGTTCTCTGCATTTAATTTTTTTCACTCTCTTTATTTCCACTGTAATAATAGAAATGCCTAGCAAAAGCTATTGACAATAGACAGATAATACTGATAACACGTGCGACGAGAACTTTACTGAATATCGAATTCCCTTGTTCGATAGCCTGGATAACTCTATCAATTGGAATTACTTTTACGGTTACCGTTTCAATTGAGCACTTTTTTATTCTTCTTTTTATCAGTCTTCTTTTTTATATCATTGGTTACATCATTCTTCATTTGAATACTTGTACATAAATGAAAAGCTTCAATTTCATTTCTTTCATAAGCTAGTGTCGAATCACCAACTTTAAGTACAAAAATAGGTCCTTCAATACTTTTTAATTTCCCAATCCCTTTTTGCCCTGTTTTGAGCCATAAGGTGTCTTGTGCATAACTACTTTGTATTCCTATGATTAAAATGAATCCAGAAAATAACTTTTTCATAATAACTTTATTTTTTAATAATTAAATAAACTATTGAATAAGTACTAATCATTAACCTGATAACTACTCCGTTTTCAAACTCCTGACTGGATTCATCAAAGCAGCCATTATGGATTGGTAGCTTACAGTGAATAAGGATATGACAATAACCAAAACACCAGAGACTAAGAAAATCCACCAAGAAATATCGGTGCGGTAAGCAAAATTTTGAAGCCAGTTATGCATAAGCCACCATGCAATAGGGAATGCAAGGAAGGCAGCTATGATTATCAGTTGGACTAAATCTTTTGACAACAGGTAGAGGATACCACCGATGCTTGCACCTAAGGTTTTTCGAATACCTATTTCCTTAATACGTTGTTGGGTGGAATAAATGGCCAGGCCAAGTAGCCCGAGACAGGAGATTAATACAGCTATAATAGCGAAAGCAAAGAATATTTTTCCTTGTTGCTCATCTTTTTTATGCAAGGCAATAAAATTTTCATCAAAATATTTATAATCCATCAGCCAGTTTGGATCTACTCCTGCAACTGCCTTTTTAATAAAGTCTATCGTAGAATTTATATTTCCAATTCTTAATTTGACGAGCATAAAATGATAACTCATCCACGCATATGGCTTAAATTGAATAACAGCGGGAGCAATTTTTTCATGAAGGGAAGTAATGTGAAAATCTTTAACGACTCCAGCTATTATTCCTCTTTTCTTTTCATCACCTCCCCACAATAATTGTTTACCAATTGCTTCTTGTGGAGTATGGAAACCTAAAGCATGAGCGGCTGTTTCATTGATAATAAAATTTTCCTTTGCATCAGATGCATTTCCTGCATCAAGCTTTCGACCTGCTAGTAATATCAGCTCCGTCGTTTCAAGATAATCATCATCGGTTACATAATTTTCTGCTTTTATTGGAGGTGAATTTTCTGTTAACTGTATAGGCCAACCATCTCCTGTAAAACCAGGCACATTAGCTGCTACCGATACGTTTACAATGCTGCTATTTTGAAGTAATTCTGTTTTTAGTAATTCATTTTTTTTCTCCAATTTTCCGTTCATGGGAAATACGATGAGCTGATCAGCCTGATTGATGGATGCCTCCTTGCGGGCATATTGCATTTGCCGATACACCACTATGGAAGCGACAATTAATATTATTGAGGCAGTAAATTGTAGAGTAACAAGGGTTTTCCTAACAACTGATCGTTGTGAAGAAGATGTTATTTTACCCTTTAATGCTTGCACGGAAGGTAAGCGACTAACTGACCATGCAGGAAAAATGCCAGCTATTATTCCCGAAAGAATCCCTACTGTCATAATGATTGTAAGTGGTAATGGTTGCAAAATATCTTTGAAAACAAAAGTGCCGCCGGAAACCTCATTGAAGTAGGGCAATAACAATTGAGCTAATAGAAAAGAGAGTAAGGTAGCAGTGAAATAAATGATTAAAGATTCTGTCAAAAATTGACTAATCAATTGCCACCGTTGTGCTCCTATCACTTTGCGAACACCTATTTCTTTGACCCTTTTAATGGCATGTGCAATAGCGAAATTGATAAAATTAATAGCAGCTATTAGTAAAATAATGAAAGTAATAGCAGCAAAAAGGTATATGGATGTCATACTTCCTGCACCGGGACGCTCCCCACTTATATGCGATTGTAGATGAATGTTTCTGATAGGTTGCAACATTAGACTATATGTTGAATTACTTTCTTTTATTAAATCATCTCCTGCATTTTTCCTAACGAAGCTTTCAAATTTATCAGATAGTTTTTTGGAATTAGCAAGATCATTTAACTGAATATAAGTATAGTTCCTTGGCATTTGCCGCCATAAAGTAGTTGGCGTGCCTAGTTTGCTGAGTGTTGAAAAAGATACAAGGCAATTAAACTGTAAATGAGCATTTTGCGGCAGATTTTTAAAAACAGCTTTTACTGTTGAATTCAATGCTCCTCCACTGCCAATTTTTAATATCTTGTTCATTGGGCTTTCATTGCCAAAATATTTTTTTGCAAATTTTTCACTAATCGCAATTGAGTTAGGCTCCTTTAGAGCTGTGTTGGGGTCTCCTTCAATTAAAGGGAAAGCAAAAATATTGAATACCGATTCATCCGCATAAGAGATGGATTCAAATCCTTGATTTGTTTCAAAATTGACAAGATCATTATCTGCATAAATCACTCGTGTCATATCTTTTACTTCTGGTAATTGCGCTTTGAGTGCTGTACCAATTGGAATAGGTGTGGTTGCAAAACTTCCCTGTCCCAGGTAGTCAGAAAAGGCAACCCGAAAAACCTGGTCAGCATTTTTATTAAATTTTTCGAAGTTAAGTTCATTCTGTATATATAAAATCATAAGCAGACAAGAGGTCAAGCCAACCGCCAATCCGCCAATATTTATAAAAGAAAATGTCTTGTTTTTTACAAGATTGCGCCAGGCGATTTTTAGATTATTTTTAGACATAATAGATGAATTAAGTAAACCAATAAGGAAATTTTATAGATATTTTAAGTCCATTTAGAAAAATTAATATCCTGTTGTGTCATTTTATTATTT
>JBDTUE010000211.1:0-7697 GCA_040007895.1 Saprospiraceae bacterium
ATTATTTTTGATTCGAAATAAAAAGTTTTTGAAAAATGAATTTATTAACAAAGGTTAGAAAAGCCGGTATTGGAGATATGGAATCTATACTGGATCTGGTGAAAGAATTGGCTGTTTATGAGAAGGCTCCAGAGGCAGTAACAGCCACTCTTCAGGACTATGAAAAAAACTTCCTCGAAGGTGTATTTGATGCACTGGTTGCAGAGGATCATAATGGGCAAATCACTGGGACTACCATTTATTATCTCTCCTGGAGTACCTGGAAAGGAAGGATGCTTTATCTGGAAGACTTCGTCGTAAAATCAAGCGAACGGGGAAAAGGGATTGGTAAAATCCTTTTCGATGCCTTAACGCAGGAGGCCATCAACCTGGATTGCAGGCAAATGAAATGGCAGGTGTTGGAGTGGAATGAACCAGCCATAAATTTTTATAAAAAATACAATGCAATTTTGGAACAGGAATGGTGGAATGGGAAGATGATATTGAAGGGTTAAAAGGTTAAAGGTTAAAAGGTTAAAAGGTGAAGGGTGAAAGGGTGAAGGGTTAATGATTAATGGTTAAGGGTGAAGGGTTAATGATTAATGGTTAAGGGTTAAGGGTTAATGACGAATAATTCGAATGACGAATGATTGAAATTGGAGTAGTACAATAAAACTCAAATTCAAATTCAAAAGGGCAAACCCAAAACTAAATATTGGCAAATAAGAAATGGACTTCCACTCCCGGACTTCTGAAAAGGTAAAATGGAGAAAAGCAAAGAGCTAAATAAGATGAGGTTAAGGATAAGAATAAGGTTAAGGATCAGCTCGCACCTCATAGCTCGCTCCTCACCTCCAGAAAATACATATTAATACTCCCCTTGTTCTTAGCATCTATTTTGCCTCGGAACGTACAGATATACTTGTCTTTTATAAGCTGATAGGTCGATTCTGAAATATTTATTTTGCCGGCTTCAGATGTTGTTTCGAGTCGGGCGGTAGTGTTGACTGTGTCTCCCCAGATATCATATACATACTTACGTACTCCTACGATACCTGCTATTACAGGACCACTGTTGATCCCTATACGGATATCAAACTTACATTCATTAGCAGGATCTTTGATCCAGTTTAAAATTTCAATAGCTGCATTACAAGCCATAGCTGCATGTTTATCGGCAATGCGGGGCAAACCGGCAACGGCCAGGTAGGCATCACCTATCGTTTTGATTTTTTCCAATCCATGCCTGTCCACGATCTGATCGAAAGCAGCGAAACATTTATTTAATTCATACACCAATTCGGTAGGCGTAAGCCGTTCGCATACGGTCGTAAAGTTTACGAAATCACTTAAGATGACGGTTACTGCATCAAACTGCCGTGCTTTAGATTCACCATTTGTTTTTAATTCCTGGGCTATTTCTTCAGGCAGAATATTTAAAAGCAGGACATCTGATTTTTTCCGTTCCGTCTCTGCTAATTGTTTTTGCTGTACTGCTACCAGCGTTTGAGCCTCCGCTATTTGTTTTTGTTGTTCGAGATCACGGGTACGATCGACTACCTTAGCTTCAAGCGTTTCATATAATAATGAGTTGTCGATAGATATACCGATCTGACCCGTCAGCATATTCAGTACTTCTAGTTTATTGGCAGTAAATACACCTTCAATCAAACGATTTTCGAGGTAAATAAGTCCTACTTTATTCCCTTTGTTATTGAGTGGAAGGCAAATCATCGATTTGATATTTTGCTCTTGCACATACTTATCGTTTTTATATAATTCCTCATTGACTGCATTGCTGGAAGATTTAATTTCCTGTGTACGCCAGCAATAATTTATTAATGAAAGTGGAACCAGGTTGCTTTCTGCCAATGGAATAGAAATATTACTTTGAATATTATCCGGTCCTGCTATACCTTCTGCTACGATATATAATTCATTTTGTTTTGGAATAAGCAGGACTCCCCGTTGAGCGCCTGCATTCTCCAACAAGACATGCATTAACCGTTGAATCAGTTCATCCAATTTTATTTTACTGGAAATACTGTGTGAGGCTTTGATCAATGAACCGTAATCAAGGGCAGCTATAGATAAATTGGTCCTGGTGGTTCCGCTTTGATTAATAATTTTATCATTAAACAAGTCAGGTCTTTGCTGCATCATTTGTTTGCATTTGCCATATGCCGACCATTGTTCATACAAATCGAATGCATCCTTCAAATAATAATTACTTTGTTTAGCTATACCCGCTTTAGATAGTTGTAAAGCAATTCTTTCATTGGCTATAGCGGCGAACTGGGTGAAGCCGTGTTTGTTAGCTGCACTGATTGCTTGTTCGTATAATACTACTGCCTGCTCCGTCTGATCATTCATAGCACACATTTCAGCGCGCAGAATAAATAATTGTTGCTCAAAATTTTCTTTACTTCCTTTGATCCAGTGTTTGAACCATTTAAAATTGCGATTGAATATTTTTTTATATTTCTTTTTTCGTTCCGGAGTAAATGAATGATATCTCGAAGAGATAAGGAGGCTATAATAAAAATACCATTCAGAAAGAAAATAGTGTCCCAGGATATACTTCATCAATGGATCACCGGCCTCCGCCCACGTCAATCCTTCTTCATGTTTGTTGAAATAAAAATAATACGGCAGTTTAAAATTATAATAGAATGCAATATTGGTTTTATTGCCAATCGAATTTAATTTCTCCAGCACCTGAACCTCTTTAAAATCCTCACTATCCCATGCTCCGGTAGCAGATGTCTGTCCTATCAGGGTTTTTGCCAATTGAATGGATGGGTTAATAAAATTGATACCTGAATCTATTTTATTCTCTACCATATACTCAATAAACTCTGATGCACTTTCCAATGAATCCGTGAGTTTGAGACCACTACTCAGTTTTTTCCAGAAGAATAATGCAATAGCATAACCTGCAAAATTGGGATCACCATTCATAAGACAAGCCCTCACATTATTAATAATCTCCCCGAGATTTTCTGTCAACGGATATTTCCATTGCGTATAAAACGCATTGACTGAATAATCTAGTTTAGTTTTGATAAGCGTAGAACTGGTCCTCTGATGAAGTTTTTGTGTGATGTCCCATAAATCAAACCCGCGTTTTGACAACCCGATTCCAGAATATGCAATTACGGAAAAACCTGAGAAGCCCCATCCGGAAGCATCTGTAAATCCAAATTTTAAATAATGTCCGATAATGCGCAGTACAAGAATGACCATCAGGTTTTGATCGACCTGATATGCGCTGGTAGAGATATCAATTAAAAACTGATTAATAGCTATGATCTCTTCATCCTTACATTCTGGAAGGTTATATAACTTTTCCTTGTTTCGATATTTGGTAGCAAATAATAATAAGTATTTGGCGATATCGTACGTAGCTTTTGCTTTGATAGCCATCTCACTTTCAGGAAAATGAATGTTATACAATTTCATAGCCTCCCTGCCAAGTGCTAATGAACTTTTGGTATCTCCGATTTTTAAATAAAGCGCTGAATGGATATAGTAGATTTTAAGTTTTTCGAGATTGGTTTTAGCAAATTTCAGCATCTGCGCAAAGAGCTGTTCTGCTCTTGCATGATTTCCATTTAAAGACTCACTTTCACTTAATGCGGAGTAAATATTAAACGTAAGTTTATAGTCTGAATCCCAGGATTGGTCCGGTAACAATTCAATAGCGGTGGATAGGTATTTGATAGCTACATCATAAGAGGTTGAGTCTTTTGCTTTTTCTCCAGCTTTAAGAAATAATTCCATCACCACTCTTTTCTCCGAAGCATCTTTGACCAGATCGAGGCATTGTGTATAATGACTGGCTATATCAAACAAAGCATCATTCAATTTATCAGCTGACGTCTTTGCTTTTAATATTCTAGCTGTCTGCAGATGAATTTTACTTCGGTCCTGGACAGGAATTAAAGCATACGCTGCCTGTTGAACCCTGTCGTGTAAAAATTTGAAACCAATAGCAAGGTTTTCAGATTCTGATTCAAAGTTTTTTTCTATACCTTCTTTAAACAAAGAGAATGTACGGTACTTCAAATCCATGGACAATAAATAGCCTGTATTTAATGCCGGTTGCAAAGACTGGAATACTGCATTTTGATTTTTCAGCATGACCGATGCCATCGTGCTGATGTTAAATGAATTGCCCAGTACAGCAGCATATTTTAAAGTCTCCGTTGTCTCTGCAGGTAAGGCTTTTAATTCTTTAGCCATAAGATCTATGACATTGTCACTGTATGATAACCCTTCCACTGCGATCTTGTCCCAGTGCCACTGGTCATTAGCATCTATATAGACATATTTATTTTCATACAAGGATTGTAAAAACCTATTAATAAAAAATGGATTTCCTTTTGTCTTTTGATAAATATGATTACCAATCTCTCCGGCTACATCGAGAGACATTCCAAATGAATCAGCCACGATCTGAATGGTGGTAGGATTATCGAGTGGTGACAATTCAATTTCCCTGACTATTACCTTTTCCTTTTTAATTTGTTGGATTGAAAGGGTCAGAGGATGCAATTCGTTTACTTCATTATTTCTATATGCGCCTACAATCAGGATTTCACCAACCGTCCTTCTGAATGTAAGAACCCTCTCCAATAAATTTAAAGATGGAAGATCAGACCATTGGAGGTCATCGAGAAATATGACAAGCGGATGTTCCGTAGAGGTAAAGCAGTAAATAAAATCCAATAAGACTAGCCTGAACCTATATTCTTGTTCTGCAGGTGGCAATTTTTCAGACACAGGAAGTTTGCCTGTGATAAACTCCAGGCTGGGTATTACTTCATTGATGAGCACAGCATTGGAACCCAGTACATCCAGGAATTTTGTTTTCCACTGATTTATTTTTTCTTCACTTTCCGCGAGTATATTTTTAATGATCGTATCAAATGCTTCTATAAAAGCGAAGTAAGGAATGTTCCTTTTATACTGATCGAATTTACCTGCAATGAATAATCCTGATTTTTCAGTGACCGGTCGCTGCAATTGTTTCACCACAGCTGATTTTCCAACTCCTGAATAGCCGGACACCAATACCAGCATGGACCTGGTTTGATGTAAATCATTATAACAATCGATTAAATTATTTATTTCCGTTTCTCTTCCGTACAATCGTTGTGTTTTACGGAATTTCCCTGCCCGATCTTGTTTTTTAGTCTTAAAATAATTGGTGTTCTTTCCATCATTGATCTGAGCTTCCAATAGTTTAAGATCATTTCGAATACCATTAGCGCTCTGATAACGATCATCCGGAATTTTTTCCAATAAATCCGAAATCACATAATCCAATCCTGCAGGAATATTGGGAATAATTTTTTTGATAGAGGCGGGTACCCTCGATAGATGAAAATGAATTACTTCAAGGGCATCTGCAGAGTCAAAGGGTGGTTTACCACTTAGCATTTCGTAAAAAACAATTCCGAGTGAATACAAATCACTGGAAGGAGTAATCGTATAACTGGTACGCCCGGTTTGTTCCGGTGAAATATGCGTAAGTGTTCCTTCTATTTTATCCGGCAATAAAATTTCATGTTCTTCATTCATAAAATTGGTGCTGATACCAAAGTCTATGAGTTTAACTTTATTTGTACTTGAAATAAGGATATTGCTCGTATTGATGTCTTTGTGTACTATGCCATTCGCATGGATGTACGCGAGAATATCGGTGAGTTGTAATGCTATCTGAAAAAATTCCCGGATACTCAACGGTTGTCTGAATATCCTCATCTTTAAAGGCTCACCATCAAAATACTCCTCTTCTATACAGACCGATTTGTTTTTAGAATACAGGTTATTTACTTTAATAATTCCTTCGTGATCTATTTTCTTCAGCGTATTGTACTCATGGCTGAATTTGGAAATTTTAAGGATGTCATTATTATTTGGCCTACTGATTTTAAGTACCACCTCCTGGTTATCAGCCTTCCGGATAGCTTTAATAATTTCACTGCCTTCGTCTTTGTAAATAGTGCTGACAGGGATAAAACCTTCAGGAATATATAAACCATTTTCTATCATGAGGGTACAATAGGTTTGGCCGCAGAGTAAATACAATAATACCACAGATTTTTGGTAAGTGCCTCATACTGACTCATTGAAGCCAGTTGGTTGTGATGCTTTATATCGTTTCTGATTTTAGTGAAATTTAAAAACTTGCCCATCTTAAGCAGGGTTTTGGACATTCTGAATAAGCGATGTAAAGACGGCGTTACGTGTTTGGTAATATCTTTCTCGTTTATACTCGTAAATCCTGATTCGATAAGATGTCGCTGATGTTCAGACCAGGTATCCAGATCCGGCATCGACCATCCGGAGCACCAATCCTGTAAAATGGCTTCGTCTTTGGTAGGATAATCTCTCCTGTACCGGATATACTCCGCTACAATCAATCTTCCTCCGGGTTTTAATAATCTGAATGCTTCATCGTAAAACGACTTTTTGGATGGAGCATGACATAAACTTTCACAAGCCCAGATCACCGAAAAACTTTCATCTTCAAAATTGGTATTTGCATAATCCTGGACAGAAAACTGTGCTTTGTCATTAAGCCCCCTTTCATTAGCTTCACGATTTGCTACCGCGGCCTGGTGCGGAACCAATGTAACGCCTTTAACTGTACAGCCGATATGCTTAGCTAACCATAAGGCACTTCCACCCTGCCCACATCCGGCATCCAGTAACATATCAGAAGGCTTTATATCTACCTCACCCGCCATCACCTGGTTCATTTTTTCCAGTGCTTCGCTATGGGATTCTTTAAATGTGTCATAGTAACCAAAATGCAAAGCCCGGTCCTTTTTATTGATCCAGAGGACTCTATAGTCTAACCACGTATTGTCATAATAGGATACAATACGCTTTTGTAAATCAGTCATATTACTGGTACGAATTTCCAACCCAGATGGATTCTAAAGGAAGTGATAGCAATTATAATGCCCAATGTTCTTTAAGATCCTCCGGTATCCTGAATCCCGCTTGTTTACCTGCCCTGAAATATTTTGCTAGAATACCCACAATGACCCCTCCGACACTATTCATGGCAATTTTGATGATTTCGTCTTTAAGGCCGCGTGAATTTGGATTTTCAGGATCCAATTCTTTGAGCACATCTTCAAAGACATCCAACTGAAGATCCACCAGGTTTTTATTTCCTTCTCCCCTACTCACAGGTTCGGTTAGTTTTTGTTTTTCCCGGTAGTCTTTGACATCATCGTGATGTTTGACCAGTTCTTCATAAAACTCTTTATTATACTGCTCCACAGTTTCCTCGTCTTCCCCATCATCACCTCTTGATTTTTTGAATAATCCAGGATATTCCTGGCCAAAGGATGGGCCTAGTACCTGGAAAAATAAATCAGGATGATTATCGTCAAAGATCATTTTTTTCATCAACATCAAGGTAAACTTAGTGCTAAGCAAAAAAGTAGATAAAGCACCAACAAGTGCTTTCGCCAATGCTACACCGGAAGCATGATCAATCTCATCAAAAAGATGATTATAAATGGCACGTTGCATATCCCAGGCTTCTGATACAGTGGGTCGAAGTAGTTCTTCCTGTACACCCATGATTCTGCCGATTGCTTTCCAGGTATGAAACCATGCTTCCTGTTGTTCGTCATTTAAAGGTTGCCCGAGCATCTCCAGACCTTTAAAAAATTCCAATGAAAAACATTGAT
>JBDTUE010000212.1:0-7550 GCA_040007895.1 Saprospiraceae bacterium
ACAATTAAACAATTAAACAATTAAACAATTAAACAATTAAACAATTAAACAATTTCTAATCGTCAGATTCCTGAAAACTTTTAATCATTCTGATCAAGGCCGGCATTTTAAGCATGGCTCCATCATATCCCGCTTTATATAATTTCTCTGAATCACTGAAATTGAACCGGCTATAGAGATGAATATCGATGGGTTCTATGACCAAATCACAAAGTTCCATTTCCGGTTTCACATTATTATATACAGAAAGATCAAAAACTCTGGACATGATTTCTTTCCAGCTACTAATATATTTATTATCAATGATATGGTGATTGACCAGGTTTACACCGATGATGAGATCTACTTTCCCTATCATACAACGCACCGGCATATTCATACCAATCCCTCCATCAAGATAATAATTGCCATCCATTTCCATGGGCCTGAACAATAACGGAACAGAGCTGGAAGCACATACGATATCAAATAGTTTGCCCTTATTTTTTATTTCGATCAAACCGGTATTAATATTCATCACCGGCACATACAAAGGTTTATGCAGGCTTTCAAATGAGTCCGTTACGATCAACCTGGTCAAGAATTGTTTTAGATACGTCATGTCTCCAAGGCCGCGGTCTGGCCACAAAAACCTGAATATTCTGAACAAACTTGCATTCCTTATAGCTTCAAGCATCCGGCTTGCAGGAATACCCGCAGCAAAGAGTGCGCCTACTATAGCACCAGCACTCGTACCTGCTACGATATCAACTGTTACACCGTGATCCGCTAATGCTTGAATGACACCCACATGAGCTATTCCTTTTGCTCCTCCACCACTTAATGAAAGTCCTATTTTCATATTTTTTTTCTCTCGATTTGTCTTACGTCCAAACTGGATGTGTTCATGAAAATTGTTTAAAATGAAAATTGTTTTTAATTGCGGATATATTTAAACAATATTGATAAGTATTATGATCAATATATATTTACTGTTTATTGGTGGACTAAATTAATTCTGAAATTGTATGATTCCCTCATGGTATTCTCAAAACCGGGGACAAAAGAATCCTTCATTATCATGATTCCCGATCAGTGATATGGAAAGTTCAAAAATACTTTGATTGAGATACGATGAGGCTATTCTCTTAAGGTTTGCATCATAACTGAGTCCAACATTAAAATTGCCTAATTCTAAACCTATCATCGGTATAAATGATTCCGGTGCAAAACCATTTATATTTTTAGTAGATCTTAAAAATCCTCCAATATTAAAATTTTTGTAATGATCGCGATCGAGAGGCAGTTTAATTAAAGATCCGACGTTGACCTGAAAATGAGGTCCCTGGGACAAAATCCATACTCTGGGTAAAATCACAGCACCTTCTGATATTTTTAATGATCCGCTTGCATGAATACTTTTTATTCCATACAACGGATGCTTGATTGGATCAACGCCTACGGGCAACGACAAATTAAAAAAGGAATAATCGGGACTCGTAATATGATGCAGGGCCATTCCTATAGTAAATCCCTGTTCATCATTTCCTGTCCAGGTATAATGCAAACCCAAAGCTAATTCAAGATTTGAAAAATTATTTTCAGGCAAAAACTCCTGCGTATTTTTGGAATAACCAGAACCCTCTACATATTGGTCTTCAAACCTTAGATTTTCATAATTAAGATTTCGCTGAGCAATACCGAGTTTTAATCCAAGACTGAGGAATTGATTTTTTCCTGTGGACTTATGATAAGCTGTATTAAGAGCAAGTTCTGTATTGTTCAAGTCAAAACCGGCATTGCGATCCGCTAAAATAGAAACACCGATTCCAATCAAATCTTTTTGAAATGCTTTGATTGGGGTGCGAAAATTCATATCGCCGGATACTGCAGTAGTTTTGAAATTATTGCCCTCCAGTTTATTCCACTGATCCCGGTAATTGATATTAAATCGAAAACTACCGTTAATCAGTCCGGTGAGGGCCGGGTTTAATTGAAGGGGTGAGGAATAATATTGAGAAAAATGAAAATCCTGGGATTGAAGTAGGCTGGTAAAAGATAAAATGGTCACCAGAACCCGGGCAGCCAATCCTAATCTGATATCTCCATTCATGCGTGCCAAAGGTAATCGCTTTTTTCAGCCTCTGATAGACTGGATTATATCATACTGAGTGATTACGTGCCAATTGCCGGCGGGGTCCTGGGTCATGACTGCAGGAATCTTTCGATCGAAGTACCTGCTTACGTCACGTACGCCCATTTCCATGGGTACATGCGGTAATGGATCATCCATAATCGTGTCTATCCTGTTTTCAAGATGGGCAATCGGATCTTCCAACACATAAGCCAAAACATGAGTTTCAGAAACAGAGCCTGTAAATTGGTCTCCATCTGCAACAGGCAATTGTGAAATATCATATTGCTTCATGAGGTTTAGAGCTTCACGTACTGTGTTTTGAGCTGTAAGGCTGATGAATCTTTTATCCTCTTTATTGCGAATAAGATCTTTGACTTTAATTTCAGTTTCCAGGAAGCCACGTTCACGCATCCAGTCATCATTAAAAATTTTCCCTACATAGCGGGATCCATGGTCGTGAAATATGACTACGACGACATCATCTTTTGTTAATTTATCTTTCAGTTGGAGTAATCCTGCCAACGCAGAACCCGCTGAATATCCCAATAATAAACCCTCTTCTTTAGCTAACCGCCTGGCAGCTAAGGCGGCATCTTTATCCGTTACTTTTTCGAATAAATCGATTATTGAAAAGTCTACATTTTTAGGAATTATATCTTCGCCAATGCCTTCAGTGATATATGGGTATATTTCTTTTTGATCCAAAATGCCGGTTTCATGATATTTTTTTAAAGCTGATCCATACGTATCGATACCCCATATTTTGATTGCGGGATTCATCGATTTCAGGTATTGCCCTGTTCCGGATATAGTACCTCCTGTGCCGACGCCTGAGACCAGGTGAGTGATCTTGCCATCAGTCTGATCCCAAATTTCAGGACCAGTACTTTCAAAATGGGCCTGGCTATTCGATAAATTATCATACTGATTACACCAAAATGAATTGGGCAATTGTTTAGAAAGCCGCTCAGCAACAGAGTAATAAGACTTAGGATCCTTTGATTCTACATTCGTCGGACAGACTATCACTTCTGCTCCAAAAGCTTTAAGCATATTGATCTTTTCGGAGGATTGTTTGTCCGTAGTGGTAAAAATGCATTTGTAACCTTTAATGGCAGCTATGATGGCAAGTCCCATCCCTGTATTGCCAGAAGTACATTCTATAATAGTCCCTCCGGGGCTCAATAAACGATTTTCTTCAGCATCCTTAATCATTTTAAGAGCCATACGATCCTTGATCGAATGACCCGGATTGAATGTTTCCACTTTTGCATATACCTGAGCAGGAATATCTGAGCAAACCTTATTTAATGCAATCATAGGTGTATTCCCTATGGTTTCCAGTACATTATGATAAACTTTCATTTTTCTAAAATGGATTAATAGTTAAAATGGTCCTGTTTGATCCAATCAGGCCTATCATTGCTTAAAACGCTTTCCCTTGAACAAAATTACTGAATCGTTTCTTCTACAAATCTCAGTTTTACATAAAATCGGCTGTCTATAGCGCCAAGTAAGTTAGCCACACCAGGAGATACTACTACACTGATATCGTCCGTATAAAGTTTAGAAGGCATATTGGATAGTACCTTGGCGTAGATCGTGCGATGGGTCATTGGGTTTGTAATCTCGACTACAGAGTTTATAGGTGCAGAAGGGTGGAGCACATACAGATCATTGGTTGGTGAAGCGGATTTCGCCCATTGAGCTACACCATTTGTCGTAATCATTTTCCTTCTTAATACTTTGGTCTTAAGTGAAGTAGAAGTTTCTGCATTCGGATTATCGAGTATAGATTTAGTCGTAGTCCCTGATTTTGTACTTCCAGTCACACTTGCCGACGTGAGGTCCGCGCCTTCTTCTTTTTTAGGATTAATCCTTTCTTTTATATTGATTTCGTTGATGCTCCGGTTTGTAGGTATGATACGATCCGGACTGGCTTCTTCCATAGCATATTTGCGTTTCCATTCAGGAGCATCCAGATCTATGGCTTTATATTCTACTATAAATGGATTGGGATTAGCCTCTGTCCAGGTCTTTTGAAGATTGTTTTGTTCCGTCTTTACGATTTCCGGTTTATAATCCGGAACCCCATCTTCTTTCTTACTGGGGTCGAACCAGCCTATCATCAGCCTTTGTCCAACGATTATAGTATGAGAAGTAAGTTTATTACGGGTCATCAAATCCTCAAAAGACATATTGAAATAAAATTTTGAAATTCTATACAGGTTGTCTTTTGGTTTGATAATATAATAGACCGGATGATATTTTTTATTTGGTAATAGTTGACTCTCATCTGTGATGATATGATCATTGGCAAGAGGAATCCGGATAACATCATTTGCCGTCAGGATTCTGTTTTTCAAAAACGGATTGTAATCATACACATCATACAAATCAATTCCGTAAGCATTGGCTAATGAAAACAAGGTTTGTTTCTTCTCCACCAGGTGGTTCATAAACTTGCCATAGGTTTCATCCAGGTTGACAATAATGGTATCCTTTATCCAGGAATCATTTGCTTTGGATAAAAGAATGCAACATAAGAAGGTCGAAGTCAGTATAATCTTTTCTATGCTAGATCGCATGTAATCTATTTAAAATGAATTGCAAAAATATTAAATTTTATTATAATATGTTTAACAAATTATTTATTTTTATAATATGAAAGTTTTAGGCGTCATTCCTGCCCGATATGAGTCTACCCGGTTTCCAGGAAAACCGCTAGCCCTTATCAAAGGCAGGTCGATGATTGAACATGTCTATAGGGGAGTGGGTGAAAGTACGAAACTTTTTGATCTGGTCGTAGCCACCGATGACCGGAGGATTTATGAGGCTGTTTTATCATTTGGCGGGCAGGTAGTGATGACGTCCGATAAACATACTTCAGGGACAAGCCGATGTATAGAAGTATCCCAACATTATCCGGATATAGACTGGATCATCAATATCCAGGGAGATGAACCGCTTTTCAATAGTAAATTACTGGATGAAGTAATAGAATTGATCCATCGCGATCATGAAGCACCGATCATTACTATGCTTCGCCGAATGGAAGATCCCAATGATGCTATCAATCCCAATATTGTTAAATGTGTCTTTGATCACTCCGGTAGGGCTTTATATTTTAGCAGAAGCCCTATTCCCCATGTACGGCATGATCAGGAAGGAAAATATTATCAACACCTTGGGATTTATGCTTTTAAAAAAGAAATACTTTCGAAGCTGGCCAGTCTGGAACCTACGCCATTAGAAGCATCAGAATCTCTGGAACAATTGCGTTGGTTAGAGCATGGCATTTCCATACAGACAGGGATTACAGAATATGTAGCTCACGGGGTGGATGTGCCTGGAGATATAGCCTATATTGAAAGCATATTGGATAAACCGATATAGATCACTCTAATACAGATCCGCTGAAGGAATAAGGCAATAAAGCCTGGATGCCGTCAAATCGTTGCATCAATTTTTTATTAAGTGTTCCTACGATGATTCGAATAGGACTTTTTTGTTTGAATTCAAACTCGCTGATGACCTGCCGGCATGCTCCGCATGGATAACCTGGTTCAACCAGATCATGTGAATGGTTTTTACAAACTACCGCTATGGCAAGTATTTTAGCCCTGGGATTGACCATATGAGCATGACTCAATGCTGTACGTTCGGCACACAGGCAAAGCGGATACGATGCATTTTCGATATTAGCACCTAACTGGATGGTCTGATCGGATAATAATACGGCAGCACCTACTTTAAATTTTGAATAAGGAGCATATGCATATTTGAGTGCTTTTATAGCAGAGTTAAACAGGGCCTTATCGGTGACTAACCTATGCTTTTTTTTGATTGGAATTTGATTTACGATCTTTGTCGGCACGATTTAAATAGTTTAATTAAACGTTGAATAAACTTAAAGACATATTTTTTTCACCACGTATTGCATTCCAGTTGGGTTTGATTTCCCGTTCAGTGGGTTTACTCCTGTTTACCATTTTTATTGCCCGTCGATGGAATATGTCAGAGATAGCCCGGTTCGAATCATTTTCAATTTTCCAGTATGTAATTTTCTTCTCCTGGTTTCCGGCTTATTGTATTGTACTGCTCAGGCAGGGGCGCCAGGGAAATGTACCATTGCAAAAATCATTCCTTTTTTCTGTCTTGTGTCATGCTCTCCTGCTGGTGATATTATTATGTACAACGATGATTCTCTTGAAAAATTATTTTCTGCCCTGGAATGAACTTACGATTAATGACTATTTGCAGTTGCTTTTAATGATGGTGACATACTTTTTATTGCAGGCGTTTGTATATGTATTTTATATCCAGGGAGAAATTAAAAAGCAATGGAGATTGATACTTCTTCAACTGGCTTTATGGATCCTGGTGATCATCGTGGCACATTCGTTTAATCAATTTATGTTATGGTCCAATATTGGTTCTGTAGTCATTATTGCCCTGGTATTCCCGTCGTTGAAAATAGCTCGGTTGGATTTTCAAAAACAATTCTGGAACGATGTAGTGAATTATACAGTCTCGTTGAGTATAGGCGCAGCCACCCTGATTATCGCGTCCTATTATGTACAAGCACAATATGGTTT
This sequence comes from Saprospiraceae bacterium, assembly GCA_040007895.1. Taxonomy (GTDB): domain Bacteria; phylum Bacteroidota; class Bacteroidia; order Chitinophagales; family Saprospiraceae; genus JADJLQ01. The sequence goes on from JBDTUE010000212.1 coordinate 6,715, forward strand.
ACAGGATGAACTCAATTGGTATCGTTATGGTACCCGGGAACTACCCGTGATTCCTGCATTGATTGCAGGATTCGGACAATCTTTTTTAATTCAGAATACAAATGAAAAATTGTTTTCATTGGAGTCGATGAAAAAAGGACTGAATAAATACCTCTATGCTTTAATCGTTCCTTTGATTATACTTATGGTGGCTGCAGTACCCATTTTCAAATTTTTTTATGGACCAAGATTTATTCCGGCTGCTTCCCTGATGAGTATCTATTTATTAATCTTTATACCAAGGATGATTCCGTCAAATACCTTAATGCAGTATTATAATGAACAAAAAGCCTTACTATGGATAGCTGCCACGGAATTGTTATTTGTTGTATTGGGTTTGTTTTTTTTTACCAAGGGTGGAGGATTAACAAGAATAGTCTGGATATTAATCGCCGGCACTGTCCTTGAGCGACTGTTACAGGTAATCGTACTTAGGCAACATCATCAAATCAAAATCAGCGATTTTGTTCCAATTAAAACCTATGTAATCTGGAGTGGATTGTTGGTCCTCGCTTATCTCGTTCAATCTTCTATCGTATGGAATGGAGTGAATTGAAGAATGAAACTCTAAGGTTGTTATTGCCTGTCTATGGTGATCGCGAATCAACCAGTATCATCCGGATCATGAAGGAAGATATATTAAATGATAATGCAATTCTTGACGTTGAAAATATTAATGAGTGGAACGAAGCTGTAAAAAGATTATTGAATCATGAACCCTTAGCTTATATCACTGGTATTACATTTTTTTTAAATCTTAAATTAACTGTTGGACCCGGTGTGCTTATACCCAGGCC
>JBDTUE010000213.1:0-7515 GCA_040007895.1 Saprospiraceae bacterium
GCTCGACCAGTATTTTGGCACAGTCCTGTCCTAGATCCTGAATATACGGTAACTTAAATTATGGTTCAGAGCTTTTATTGCGATTTATCCACTTAAAATAGCGAAGAATCACCATTATCGAAACTGCTTTTTTTGCGCTTAAAGCTATTCGTCTATAAAGAATGGCTATCTATCGCATTTCCGGTTTGAAGGGTACATTAAAATAAAAACTATCTTAACTTTATATGTATCCTGATGGCGCAAAATCCTTTTATATTTTCTGACGAAAAAGTTTACCGGCTTCGGCGACATATTTCCTTCTGGGTATTTTGGTGGTTGTTTTTTGGAATCTTATATTCTTATACGGCCAAATTAACTATACTTCCTAATTTTAAGCGACTCCCTATTGCCCTGGTGGATTCTGCTTTTTTCATGCTTCCACATATGTTTCTTGCATACTCCATGATGTATTTCGTGATTCCAAGATATCTGCTCAAGGAGAAGTATCTTCAGGCAGCCGGTTTCGTCTTGCTTTTATTTTTCATTACTGCATGTTTTTCAGCAACCCTAGGCGCTTATTTTCTACCATTTTTGAGGTTTCATCTTTTTGATATTTCTTATTTTAATACCTATAACAATGGCTTTTTATTGTCGTTATTGGCCGGGTTGCGAGGAGCTATTACCATAGGAGGTCTTGCTTCAGCGATCAAACTTATGAAATACTGGTATCTTAAAGAACAACGCAATCTTCAATTAGAAAAAGAAAATGCCATATCACAATTGGAGCTGCTTAAAGCCCAGGTACACCCACATTTTTTGTTTAATACACTCAATAATATTTATTCCTATACACAAAACACGTCACCGGTGGCTGCACAGTTAGTTACTGGGCTTTCTGATTTATTGCGATATGTTTTATATGAAGGCGACCAAACTTTGGTACCACTTTCAAAAGAATTACAAATGATCGTCGATTATATAGAGCTTGAGAAAATAAGGTATGGAAATACATTGGAATTGCATCTGGACCTTCCTAAGCAATCCACTGGATTATACATTGCTCCATTATTGTTACTTCCGTTTGTAGAGAATTGTTTTAAACACGGGACCAGTAATATGTTAGTTCAGCCCTGGATAACGATGAAAATCACCCTTGAACAACAAGTACTGAAAATGAAATTGGTAAATGGAAAGATTAATAAACCCGATTCAAAGAAGGATATAACCGGCATTGGATTAGAAAATGTAAAAAAACGACTGGAGCTGATCTATCCGGGCAAACATGAATTAACAATTACTAATGATGAGGAAGTTTTTATCGTCAATTTAAAAGTAGACTTAACATACATGAATGAAGATATGGTTAACCAAAATCAAAAACTTTCATCAAGCCATGTTTGAAAATAAAGTGAGGCGTTGCCTGGTCATCGAAGATGAACCACCCGCAAGAGAGTTATTATGTAATTATATTCAAAAATTACCAACCCTCGAACTGTCAGGAGCATGTGCCAATGCAATAGAAGCATACGCCTGGTTACAACATAATACGGTGGACCTTGCTTTTCTGGATATCAGGATGCCTCAATTAAATGGCAACGATTTTCTGAAAACATTAAATAATCCTCCCCAGGTAATTTTTACAACGGCATACCCAGATTATGCCCTGGAGGGTTATGAATTGAATGTCGTGGATTATCTCTTAAAACCAATTCCGTTTCACCGTTTTTTAAAAGCTGTAAATAAAGCGTTTCCTCCCGGTCAATCTCAAACGGATACTGCGCCCGCGCCGGAAGATCCGAAAAGTGAAGCTTTTGTTTATTTCAGATCAGATCGAAAAATGGTAAAGGTATTATTAGGTGATATCCTTTATATCGAAAGCATGAAAGACTACATTAAAATTATAACCGATAAAGAAACCATCATCACCCGTCAATCGATCAGCTCCGTCGAAGAAATGTTACCAGAAACTGCCTTCGTACGAACGCATCGTTCTTTCATGATAGCATTAAATAAAATAAAAACATATACTTCGGATACGATAGAAATTGGAAACAAAGAAATTCCGATTGGCAAATTGTATAGAAACGGAGTGCTTAAATTATTGCAACAATCTTCGACGTCGAATTGAAATTGAGCATAAATCAGATCAGTTAATTTTTTTCCTCCGCTCCGCCATCTCTCTCCAGGTAGTTACTATGATACCTTCTTTATCTAGGTATTTTTTAAATTCAGGATCCATCATTGCTTCAAGATCTCCTAATCGTATAGGACCTGATGACGTAATATGTGGAAATATCTCTGAAGCAATACTACAATGCATGATGACAAAAGTGATACCTGGTTTTAAATCTTTAAATGACTCAATGTATTTTTTTGTTTTAAATAATCGTAGGGCAGATTTAGTTTTCGCTTTCGCCGGTGGAACCCAACCATAACTAAAATTGTGAAGATCATCGATCACCGGAAGTCCACTATCCCAAAGTTTTTGCCCGGTTTCATGAAGAAAGGTCATTGTTTGTTCATCCACCGGATTTGTTTTCTGCATCAGGGTATTATGACCTACCGGCAACATGATAGGAATATGTTCATCGAAGCTAAGTTGAATATACTTTGCTAAATAAGCAGGACTTGCAAACAACGTACCCATATGGGAATCAAGATGAGTAGGTTCCCAACCCATAATCCGGCTTCGATGGAGTTGGGCTCTTATCTCCGTATCTATTTCAGCGGGAGATGCATGAAACAAAACAGAAGCTACATCGCTATACATTACTCCTTCCTTATCTACTAAACCCGGGACTAGCTTAACTCCTGCCAAAGGTCCCCATCTATAGTCTTTCCATTCGCTGGTCAAGGTGAGATGCAGCCCTGCATCCGTAAGCGGGTGATCTTTTAAGTAATGAAAATACTCTGGTACCCAGGAGCAGGGCATCATGATACTACAAGATCGGGCTACACCTTTTTCCATAGCATCAATGGCTCCGTGATTGGATTCATAAGACATGCCTACATCATCTACATGAAGGATGATTACTTTGTCTGTAGGTTTCCATCCGAGTCGGGACGCATACGTTTGTCCAAGCACTCTTAATTGGGACACCAATAAAAGAAATAAAAAAACCTTTTTTATTAAACTCACTTGAATTATTTAAAAGATGATTTAGGTCTTCGCTTATTATGAAAGATACTTACTATTCTTATTGTCTCATCAGATTCTATATCAAAAATGATACGATATGGAAAGTTGAAGACTCTGGCTGCTCTGAATTTTTTTAAAATTAACGGGAAGCTGTAAGGAGTTGATTGAATAGTTAGATACAATTTTTCGACTTCATTTACAAAGATGATTCCAATTCCTTCACTAGATTGTTCATACCAAATTACTGCGTCTTCATACTCTATTTGAGCTGTTTCACTTAAATAGAATTTATTTGACATGAGTCTTAGTTCCTTCAATGACTTTTCTTATTCTGACCATAGATTCCTCCATAGTCACTCCTTTGTCAGAGCCATTTTCTAGAGCTTCAGACCTCCGTTCTAATTCAGCAACAAACTCTTCATCCTTCCACCATTCATATTCCTCTGTTTCTTCTTCTTTTAATAACTGATAAAGAGCACGAAGTTTTTTTTCACTGATCACATTTATTATCTGATGTAATTGTTCGCGAACATCTGTTTCGGTAAGGATGGGTTCCTCAATCATATTTTTTTTCAGTTTATAATGAATCTAAAGTTAATGAGTTTTCTCCTAAATAATTAATAAGAGGAGTTTCAATTTCATTACTTCTCTAATTCTAAGGTATTGCAAAAGCCACATACTGATCCCCGGATTTGGTACCCATCTTTCCGCCGCCACAGGCAATCACTACATATTGTTTTCCATGGTAACTATAGGTGGCCGGAGCTGCATATCCTCCTGCGGGCAGATTATATTGCCAAAGTACTTTTCCTGTTTTTTTATCGAATGCCCGAAAACGTTCATCTTTAGTAGCACCTATAAATAATACTCCACCTGCTGTATTTAATAAGCCACCATAATTCTCAGTCCCGGTTACAGGAATACCTTTTTTAGTCAATGAATCTATTTCTCCCAATGGTACTTTCCATTCATATTCACCGGTATTGAGATTGATCGCATTCAATGTCCCCCATGGTGGTTTTACAGCAGGTAGCCCATTTGGATCTGTGAACCTATTGTAACCCGTCATACTAAAAGGAACATCGGGCCTAAACTTGGTCGAACCACGAACAGGTTTGATTGGTTCATTTCGAATATAAGCCATGATCATATTCAATTCTGAAGAGTCGATGTATTTAAATGAAGGCATTACCCGTCTACCTTCTTTAAGCAGTGATCTTAATTGTGGAATGTCATACTTCTTTTGTGTCATACTGATATCTGGGTATACCTTATTTCCTTTCATATCTGCACCATGACATATAGCACAGTTACGAAGGAACATTCCCCTTGCATAATTTTTGGTATTATCCAACGATTTATCCGGAGTAAGATCCACCATAGTAAGTATCCAGGGCATTTCATTACTGTTTACATAGAATACACCGGTATTTGGATCATATGATTGGCCTCCCCATTCCGCTCCTCCATCATATCCTGGAAATACTATGCCTGCTTTTATACCAGGAGGTAAATAAGGACCTCCCGTCCTCAATTCTGCAAATTGTTTTTTTAAATATTCATAAGATTCGGGAAATAAATTGTTGATTAGCGAATCATCGAAGCTTTGTCTTGCATAGGGTTTGGGTAATGCAGGAAAGGGTTGTGTAGGCCATGTCTCTTCACCGGGAAGATCTGATTTGGGTACGGGCATTTCTTCGACAGGAAATATCGGTTTGCCTGTGTCTCTATCCAATACAAAAAGAAAACCTTGTTTAGTAGCTTGTGCGATTGCATCTATAGTTTTACCATCTTTTTTTACCTGGATTAAAACAGGTGGTGCAGGTAGATCCCTGTCGAGCACATCATGATGTGTAGTTTGATAATACCATTTTAATTTCCCGGTCATTGCATCCAGAGCCAAAACACAATTAGCGTAAAGGTTTTGACCTTTGCGATTACCTCCATAAAAGTCAAATGAAGTAGAACCGGTTGGAATGTAAACGACCCCACGATCAACATCAAAAGACATGCCTGCCCAGCTATTAGCGCCACCAAGTCGTTTCCATGCATCTTCCGGCCATGTCTCATAACCGGGTTCTCCGGGATGAGGAATAGTATGGAAGACCCAAACCAGTTTACCTGTAATCACATCATAAGCTCTGATGTACCCCGGTGCTGCATCAGGTCCTTCAGACACCCTCGAACCCATGATGAGAAGATTTCTAAAAACTACGCCTGGCGTATTTGCACCTACATATAAACTATCAGCTTCTTTACCAAGTCCATCATGCATATTAATACTTCCTTTATCTCCAAAATCAAAAACCGGAGCTCCGGTAAGCGCATCAAATGAAAATATTCTATCCGTGTAAGAAAAATAAATTCTCCGTTGTCTACCGTCTGTCCAATACATTACACCCCTGTTGACACCAAGTCCTGAGGGATTTTTACCCGGAGCCCTGGTCCTCCAGATTTCTCTTCCGGTACCAGCATGTAATGCGATTAATTCCAGGGTTGGAGTAGTACCGTATAAGATTGAATCTACTATGATCGGGCTGCATTGAATCTGGCTTCTTCCATTTGCATCTGCCCCTCCACAACTATAGGACCAGGCTCTTTTTAAATTGGCTACATTACTTATATTGATCTGATCTAGGGAACTATAGTTACGGCTTCCTGCATCTCCTCCTTTAATGGTCCAGGTGGAAAATGTATTGGTTTGTAATGAAGACCCATCATTTTGTTTACAGGATTGGATGACCATCATGATCGATAGTATAGTCAGAATACGCAACATATCTTTTAAGGATTGAATTAATCAAATGTATTGAAAGAAAGTCTAATATAAAAGTTTAATTCATTTATCTATATCCTATAGTGAACGGACTATTTCCAGCCTTGAACAAAGAATAATATTGAATTACTCATGGAATTGAAGGCATTCACTTAAATTTGGGCACGTGTTATAAAACTTTATTTGTATGAAAAAAAATTTAATGATTAGTAGTTTATGCTTGATGATGTATGGATTATTTGCCCAAACAGGCAAAGTGTTCGACAATCTTTCTCTTCCCAGTAAGATCCTGAATATGGAGCGCAAGTATGCAGTCTATCTTCCCTATGATTATGAAACATCATCGCGCAGTTATCCAGTGTTATACTTATTGCATGGTGGTGGTGATGACCAGACTGGTTGGGTACAATTTGGTGAAGTACAGAATATCACAGATAAAGCGATCAATGAAGGCAAAGCTACTCCTATGATCATCATCATGCCGGATGCTAATACGGGAAGACGGGGTTATTCCAATAATGCAACGGGTACCTGGTCCTATGAAGATTTCTTTTTTAAAGAATTCGTTCCCTTTGTTGAAAAGAAGTATCGCATCAAAAGCGATAAAAGATATCGTGCCATAGCCGGACTGTCAATGGGCGGAGATGGAAGTTTCACCTATGCATTGCATCATCCTGAAATGTTTTCATCAGCATGTCCATTGAGTGCAGGTACAGGACCTTTGACACTCGAAGTTGCAAAGACGAATGTTCGCAGGGGAGATTCAATGGCTACCGATGCTCAGATCGAAGCATACTACAACAGGCAAAGTGTTCCTCTATTAGTGAATAATGTACCGGATAGTTTAAAAAAAGCTGTTCGATGGTATATAGATTGTGGAGATGATGATTTCCTGTATGAAGGGAATTCATTAGTACATATCGCTATGCGCAAAAAAGAAATTCCGCATGAGTACCGTACACGAAATGGATCTCATAGCTGGGTTTACTGGCGGGCGGCATTACCAGAAGTTTTGGATTTTGTATCACAGGCATTTCATCAGAATTAAGTTTCATACATATTTAGTCAAGAGGTGAATAGTCAAAAGGGGATGTCTTGAGCTTTCTAATACATTCTCCGTATTTTTGAGCAATGATTACTTCAAGTATACGATATGAAGGCAGCCTGCATACTACAGCAATACATGTAAGATCAGGCAATGCCATTGAGACTGATGCCCCGGTTGATAATCAAGGTAAAGGCGAAGCTTTTTCTCCGACAGATTTATTGGCAACTTCTTTGGCCAGTTGTGCATTGACCACGATGGGCATTATAGGAAATAAAAACAGTATAAATATCGATGGTGCTTCCGCAGAAATCATTAAACATATGGCTTCCGATCCCCGTCGGGTCAGCAAAATCGAAATGATCATTCAAATGCCAAAAGATAAATCGTATACAGATTCTGAAAAAGAATTGATGGAACGCACTGCATTGACTTGCCCTGTAGCTAAAAGTTTGCATCCTGACTTAATGCAAGCCATTGAAGTCAAATGGTGATTCTATTTCGGATTTACGATTTCGGATTTCGGTGTTGCACATTTTCCGATATCTGAAATCCGATATCCGAAATAGTTAAATC
>JBDTUE010000214.1:0-7467 GCA_040007895.1 Saprospiraceae bacterium
ATCGGTGCCATCGATCAGGGTAAACTGGACGAACAACGTGGTGTGGTAATCAATGAAAAAAAGCAAGGCGAAAATCAACCGTACTCCAAAGAGGATGATTTATTCAATGAAGCTATGTTCCCTAAGGGCCATCCTTATTCCTGGTCAGTGATCGGATCATTGGAAGATATTGAAGGAGCTACATTGCATGATGTCCATGAATGGTTTAAATCCTACTATGGTGCCGCAAATGCCATCCTCGTAATAGCCGGTGCTATCAAAGCGGATGAAGCATTGGAGAAAGTCAATCAATATTTCGGCCATATACCCAGTGGTCCGATGATAGCAAGAAATGAGATCAATATTCCTATAAGATGGAGTGATACCCGACAGGAATATGAAGACCGGGTACCGGAAGCTAAGATCTCTATCGCTTGGAATATTCCACAATGGGGCACTAAAGAGTCGGCTTACTTCGATCTTATAGCGGCTATTCTCAGTTCTGGTAAAACCTCCCGGCTTTATAAAAAAATGATTTACGATGAGCAGTTTGCTACCTCAGTGAGTGCATACAATTATGCTCGCGAAATCTCCGGCAATTTTATGATGGAGTGCAAAATTAAAAATGGCTACAGCATTGAAAAAATAGAATCCATGCTGAAAAATATCCTGTCTGAATTTATTCAACATGGTCCGACCAGAGAGGAATTAACAAGGGTAAAATCACAATATTTTGCAGGATTTATAAAAGGGGTAGAACGAATAGGAGGCTTTGGAGGCAAGTCAGATGTCCTGGCGGAAAGTGAAATCTTCGGAGATCGTCCTGATTTTTATAAAACCTATAATGAGCAAATCGAGAAAGCTACTTTATCAGATCTTCAGGAAATAGCAGCTCTATGGCTTTCACGAGGTTCTCATACTATAATAGCAAAACCATTTCCTGAATATCTTACCGGACCAAAAGTTGCTGACCGAAGTCAATTGCCTCCTCTAGGCTTTACTCCGTCCTCTTCATTCCCTGCACTTGAACATTCTAGTCTTTCCAATGGATTAGATCTGGTACTTGCACGGAGGGCGGACTCTCCTACCGTTGTCATCGCGTTAATCATGAATGGTGGGTACAGCAGTGACGTCATAGCCGGAAAACCAGGACTTGCATCAATAGCCATGAATATGCTCGATGAAGGAACCCGTCATATGGATGCCTTGGAAATCAGTGAACGATTGAGTCTATTAGGCGCATCTGTAAAATCAGTCGCCGATCTTGATAAGTGTTACCTGGTGCTTGAATGTCTCAAAGCCAGTCTCGACCAGAGTCTTGAAGTGTTTACGGAAATTTTATTACATCCATCATTTCCTGTATCCGATTTTGAACGGATCAAATCTTTACAAATCGCAGGGATCCAAAGAGAAAAAGTCCATCCGGTACAAATGGCGATGCGGGTGATTTCAAAATTTTTATATGGAGATCATCATCCTTATTCACTTCCCTTATCTGGTGTTGGTTTCGAAGAAAGTGTTTCTTCCATAGAGATGGATGATGTTAAAGCATATTATCAAAGATGGATTACTCCAGTGAATGCTACTATACAGGTTGTAGGAGACCTGACTATGTCAGAAATCAAAGAAAAGATTTCAGGTAAATTAAAAGAATGGAAAGGAACTACTCCTCCACCTATGCTGATACCACCCGCTCCTATTGAAAACAGGAAAGTATTGTACCTGATGCATCGGCCCGAAGTAGAACAATCGGTTATACTTGCTGGATATATAATTGCTCCTTACGGTGACATTTCCGAGATAGCTAAAGAGCCTTTGATTAATGTATTGGGTGGTGATTTTACTTCCCGCATCAATCTTAATCTTAGAGAAGATAAACACTGGACCTATGGTGCCGGCGCCTTCATCAAAGAAGCAAAGGGAGCCAGGCCATTCATTACGTATACTCAGGTTCAGATCGATAAGACTAAAGAATCCATTCTTGAAATCATTAAAGAATTTGACGCTTTTGTTGGTGAAAAACCAATTACAAAAGAGGAGTTTGAAAAGACAAAGAATAACCAAGTCATGGCATTGCCAGGCATCTGGGAAACAAATGCCGCTGTATCCGGATCATTAACTCAACAAATAAAATATAATCTCGACAAGAACTATTGGGCACAATATTCAGATAAAGTGAGAGCCCTTAGCCTTGAAGAGGTGCATGCATTAGGTAAAAAAATTATTGATTCATCCCGCCTGCAGTGGTTTATAGTGAGCAATAAAGATGTGGTGCTTGATAGTCTAATGTCACTTGGTTTTGATCAAATCATTTTAGTGGATGGCGATGGCAATACGATTGAACATATAGTTTGATGCAGGCAAATAATAACTCCTAATGCTCTATGATCATTGGTTACGATGCTAAAAGGTTGTTCCATAATTATACTGGGTTGGGTTATTACAGCAGGACCTTGGTACAAAGTCTTCAGGAATCCGATCCTGATTTTAAAGCAATCTTATTTGATCCACACCCCGAAGAAAATATCCTGACAAAACCTTTTTTTGAATCTTCTTCTTTTCAACCGGTTCAATTAAAATCACCTGCTTTTTACAATCGCAGCGTAAATATTAATGGTTGTCTTTTACCGCATAAGATCGATGTATTTCATGGATTGAGCAATGAGCTTCCAATTGTAAAACTTGCACATCAAATCCCAACCGTAGTCACTATTCATGATATATTATATAAATCCTTTCATGAAGATTTTCCCTGGCTGGACAGGCAAGTTTATCAATTAAAAACAAAAAACGCTTTAGAAAAGGCTTCTACAATCGTTGCCATTAGTGAAGCAACCAAGTCGGAAATCATAAAATATTTTCCATTCGCTACAAATAAAATCAAAGTCGTTTATCAATCGTATGATCCCATTTTTGATCAAGCTGTTTCATCGGAAATGCTTCAAAGTGAACTTTCCAAACGTTCCCTACCCTCAGAATATTTATTGTATGTAGGTTCTATCACACAAAGGAAAAACCTGGGTATCATAATAGAAGCACTAAAACTTATTCCGGAAGAAAAAAGACTTCCATTGTTCGTGGCAGGCAAAGGAAATAAATATGAAAAAAAGATCAAAGAACTTATAAGAGATCATCAATTGACGAAATGGATTTATTTCTTTCCAGATCTGCTGAGAACCACCTTGAGATTATTTTATTCCGGAGCGCAAAGTATTATTTATCCATCCCTTGGAGAAGGATTTGGATTACCGGTACTCGAAGCTATTGCCTCTAATGTTCCTGTCATTACTTCTAATATATCTTCGATGCCGGAAGCCGGAGGAAATCTCGCATTATACTTTGATCCAACCAATGCAGAACAGTTAGCTCATTGTATCCAGAGCATTCATACGTCAGATTTACTTAGATCGAATGAAGCGCTGCGTCAAACTCATTTAGCAAAATTCTCAAGAAAGGTTATTTCAAATCAATATTTAAAAGAGATCTATCAGCCTTTACTTCAGTGATCTCTTTGGCAAGTTAGCTTTTTACTTTCTTCCACAATCTCATCGTATTTATTATTGACTTTGGAATTATCCATTTATTACCTTTAGCCTTTATTCCCAACCAATGGTAGTTAAAATATTCTCAGGCACCAGCTCTCATCATCTTTCTGAAAAAATCATGGCTGCCTATGGTAAAAAACTGGGTGACCTTTCATTGCAAAAATTCAGTGACGGGGAGTTTCATCCGATTATCAATGAATCCGTCCGGGGAGCTTTCGTTTTTTTTATCCAATCTACCGGCGCTCCCGTGGATAATCTATTTGAAACACTTTTGTTTATCGATACCGCGAGACGAGCCAGTGCAGATTATATTACTGCCGTCATCCCTTATTTTGGGTTTGCCAGACAGGATCGGAAAGACAAGAGCCGAGTACCGATCACTGCTAAACTCATCGCCAATCTTTTAGTTACCGCCGGAGCCAATCGGGTGATGACACTGGACTTACATGCTGATCAGATTCAGGGATTTTTTGACATCCCGGTTGATCATATCCGCAGTGAAGTGATTTTCAAACCATACCTCAAAACCTTTATCAATGAATCCACTGTCTTCGCTTGTGCGGATGTAGGCGGAGTAAAAAGGGCCCGGAACTATGCTAAGCACTTTGGAACGGAATTAATGATCTGTGACAAATCAAGATCAAAACCCAACGAAGTGAGTTCCATGACTGTGATCGGAGATGTCAAAGACAAAGAGATCATCCTGGTAGATGATATCGTAGATACCGCCGGTACTCTGTGTTTTGCCGCCGCTGCCATGCAGGAGAAAGGTGCGAAATCTGTAAAAGTAATTTGTACCCATCCAGTCCTTTCAGGCTCTGCCTATGAAAAAATAGAAGCTTCATTTATATCTGAGCTGATTGTCACTGATAGTTTACCCATCAAAGACCTATGTTCCAAAATCAAAGTTCTTTCTTCAGCGGAGACATTTGCCAGGGCTATAGTGACGGTACATGATCATGGATCTATAGCGGCATTATACCGGGATTAAGCATTGATTACCAATAATTTAATTCAATTTGTCCCTGTGATTTGTGTATGAAATCACTACTTAAAAACAATTTTATACATTAATGGAAAGTTTTGAGTAATAAAAACTATCTTTGCCGCCCAATCAAAAAAAGCCAGCACCATGCAGGTAATCGAATTAAAAGCAATAACACGAACTATCAACGGCACCCGGGGTGCTACTGACGAACGGAACAAATCCTTAGTACCATGTGTACTTTATGGTGGCAAAGAAAATCATCATTTTTCTGTTGATCCCGCAGAACTAAAAGCATTAATTTATACTCCCGAGTTTAAAATAGCTCAATTGAATACGGATAAAGGAGCTATAAAAGCTTTTGTAAAAGATATTCAATTCAACCCGGTATCAGATGCGGTTGCTCATATAGATTTTATGGAATTGGTTCCTGGCAAATTATTGACTGTTGAAGTTCCGGTACGCTTGACTGGTTATGCAGCTGGTGTAAAATCAGGTGGTAAATTGACTCAGCGTATCCGAAAAATAAAAATCAAAAGCAGCCCTGAAAATCTGGTGAATGAAATCGTTGCCGATGTCACAAGTGTAGAACTCAACACGACCATGAGAATTCGTGATATAAGTTTACCAAATGGTATCGTGAGTATATCTGATGGCGCTATCCCTGTAGCTAATGTAGCCGTTACAAGAGCTATTAAGGAAGAAGAAAAAGCTGCAGCTACTCCTGCTGCCGGTGCTGCTAAAGCCGCTGCTCCTGCCGCTGCTGCTGCTCCTGCTAAAGGCGCTGCCCCTGCTAAAGGTGCTGCCCCAGCCGCTGCAAAACCTGCAGCCAAAAAATAGAAAGCGAATAATTCTAATAAAGAAAAAGAGGTCTTGCGTAAGTAAGATCTCTTTTTTTTGTTTTTCGCTAAGCTGTTTTCCCGCTAAGCTGTTTTCCCGCTAAGGTCGCGAAGGACGCAAAGGGAATTCGGAAAGTCAGAAGGACTGAAAGTCAGAAAGCAATTTCCTTCCTCTTTTAACCCTTTCACCTTTTAACCTTTTATTTGAAGCCAGAAAGCAATTTCCTTCCCCTTTTAACCTTTTAAAGAAGTCCGAAAGACCGAAAGACCGAAAGTCGGAAAAGTCCGAGTCAGGATGAGGAAAAGACAGGGAAGACGGAAAGACCGGAAGTACGAAAGTAGGAAATGATTATCCTTAACCTTTTCACCCTTAAGCTTTTTACCTTTTTATGAAGTCCGAAAGTCAGCAAAGACCGATTTTGGTGAAATCTTCACTCTCATTCGTCAAATCATACATCGTCAAATTGTCAATCGTACATCACACATCGTACATCGTACATCGTCATTCGAATCATTCGGCATTCGAATCATTCGAATCATTTGTATTCATCCTTTCCTGTCCTTAATAATCTTATCCATATTTACTGTAGATAACACAGCAATACCAATAATAAAATAAAGGATCAATACCAATACACTATTCCTCATACCACCACTCATGAGGTCGATATAACCAAAACTAAACGTACCCAGTACGATCGCCAATTTTTCCAATACGTCATAAAAACTATAATAAGAGGTGATATCCAGTTCGTCAGTATCTAACAACTTGCCGTACGTAGACCTGGACAACGATTGAATACCACCCATCACCAAACCCACTCCTGCAGCTATAAAATAAAATTCTGTTTTAGTATATGTATAAAATGCACCGACACAAACTATAATCCACATCGCAAGCATGACCAGCAACGAAAATTTATTGCCTTTCCATCTTGAGATCATGGCAAAGAAATTAGCTCCGACCAGGCCTACTAATTGTAAAATCAAAATAATGTAAATCAATTCTGAACCACCGAAATTCAGCTCCGCTTTAGCAAACGTAGCAGCCATATACAATACCGTTTGTACTCCGGCACTATAGAAAAAAAATGCTACCAGAAACCGGCGGATATGAGGTTGCTGTTTAAGTCTCTGCCATACATCCATGAGCTCACGATACCCTTTACTCCAGATACCTTTACCAAACTTACCTATCGTATCAGCCGGTAACTGTCTGAAAGGAATAAGAGCAAATAAAAACCACCACAATCCCACCATGACGAATGCAAGCCGCACTGCTACATCGGTATCATGGATTCCAAAAAACTCTTTATTCTGGATGACGATAAGATTGATGATTAATAGTAGTACACTGCCGACATATCCATAAGCAAATCCCTGGGCACTGGTCTTATCATATTTATCTTCTGTAGCGATCACGGGGAGATAAGAATTATAAAAAACAAGGCTGCTTGTAAATCCAATACTCGCCAGCATAAACCCAGCGGTACCCAACCATAACGTATGCATGTCCCTGAAAAAATATAGAGAAACGCATGCTATCGAACCCACAATAGTGAATAACCTCAGGAAATAAAGTCGTTTACCACTATAATCTGCTATTCCACTTAATACGGGAAGTCCGATAGCGACAAATATATAGGCGATGGAAATGATAAATGAATAATACGAGCTGTGAGGAAGGTTGGAATTACCTACATGAATCATATCATTCGTCACACTTAAAAAATAGGCAGGAAAAATAGCCGATGAAATCACTAAAGCATAAGAAGAATTGGCCCAATCAAACATAGCCCAGCTTCGGATCACTTTGGGATCATTTTTGATTACAGAAGTTTGCATTGAGTAAAGATAGTAAATGGAGGATTGACGATTAAATCGATTTACGATTGATCTATTATACATTTTTCAATCGTAAATCGACTCATTCATCTTTCGAGTCATTCGTCGTTCGAATCATTCGTCATGGCTCTTTACTTTTTTATAAAGTCCGAAAGTCAGAAAGTCGGAAAGTCGGAAAGACCATTCGTCATTCGTCATTCGTCATTCGTAATTCGTCAATCGTCATTCGTCCTTCGTAATTATTTTTACTTTTATCTCATGATCATAGGTATCC
>JBDTUE010000215.1:0-7456 GCA_040007895.1 Saprospiraceae bacterium
AATTACTAATGCATTCAATGTCCCAGGCTCGCGATAATATGTATTTACAGTTATCGAGCCGCCGTATGCTTCACTATATCATAACTTAATGATAAACCTAATCCCGTCCCCTGACCGCAGACTTGGTAGTAAAGAATGGTTGTTGCTATAGGCATCCCTTCGGGAAAATATTTTGTCTTCGATATTTTCATTGTATAGGTAACAAAATTTGAAAAGTTGATCCCCGTCCGACCGGGTCATCCGGGCGGGCTTCACTACTACTATTTATAATAATAGTACCTCCGTGAGCTTTAATAATATCATAAGCCAAACTCAAACCTAAACCAGTTCCTTGTCCAGATGGCTTAGTGGTAAAAAAAGGCTGAAATATTTTATCTTTAATTTCATTGGGAATACCGGAGCCATTGTCAGTAACTTTTATTTCAACCTTGTCCACTACTTTTTTTGTACTTATCGAAACGGTAGGTTCATACTTTTCATCTTCTAATTTATTTGAAGAGGTAAGCTCCCTCTCGCGAGTTAAACTTTTCGCCTGTTCATTCACCGAATAGAATGCATTGTTGAGTAAATTCAAAATCACTCGGCCGATATCCTGTGGAATGATATTTATTTTTGGAAGACTCCGGTCGAAATCAGTTTTCATGGTTGCGTTAAAAGATTTGTCTTTTGCCCTTAGTCCATGATAACTTAATCTAAGATATTCATCCGCCAATGCGTTAATATCAGTTGGCTCTTTTTGACCTGTGCTGGCACGACCGTGCTGCAACATCCCTTTTACAATGGCATCGGCTCTTTTGCCATGATGATTTATTTTTTCCTCATTTTGTTCAATAACATTTAAAAGATCAATTTCTAACGTATCGTCTCTTTCATTTTTGATCTTTAACTTTTGATTTTTTAATTCCTCAATCAATTCTTTATTTATTTCAGAAAAATTATTTACAAAATTTAATGGATTCTGAATTTCATGGGCAATACCTGCAGTCAGTTCACCAAGACTTGCCATTTTTTCAGAATGGATAAGTTGTGTTTGGGTTGCTTTTAAATCTTCTAATGAAAGCTTGAGTTCGTTAGTTCGCAAAGTCACTTTTTCTTCCAACTGCATATTTCGTTGTCTTAAACTTCGTGAACGGTATTGTATGATACCATAAGTGGCGGCTATAACAATAAACGCTGCAAATAGTCTAAACCACCATGTCTCCCAAAAGGGTGGGCTGATATGAATGAATACTATTTTTTCAGGACCGCTAAACTCGTTTGATGAATTAGAAGCCTGCATGATTAATTTGTATTCACCTGGTAATAGTCCTTCATATCGGATGGTATAATAATCGGGGGCATAAAGCCATCCCTCTTTTTTTCCTTCTCTTTCCAACTTATAACGGAGCTGATTTTTCCCGCTGGAATAATGATCAATGATACCCGTTTCAATGGTGATCTTATTTTGGAAATATCGAAGTGAAAGTTCCTGCAGATCATTCACCCCGGTTGATAAAGGAAAAGGTTTTTGATTTATTTGAAGGGATTGGATATACACGGAAGCTGCCGTTGATTTGTATTTATCAGGATATATCCGCACGAAACCTTCACCAAATATTCCACCTCCAAGGAATAGGGTGCCATCTGCACCTAACTTCAAGGATGGCCCCGAGGTGAACCCCATAGGTTGAAATCCATCTTTTTCAGATAAAGTTGAAAAGATACCAGTTTCAACATTGAGTTGGTGAATGGATCTGTCCGTATTAAACCAGACATTACCATTATTATCCGGTGCAATGCTAAAAATTTCAAGATCTGGTAATCCATCGGATGAGTGGTAGCTATGTATTATTTTAAAATCTTTATTATAATGAAACAATTCTCTTTGTGCAGCTACCCAATAGCTCTGATCTTTTTGGTCATATGCAATATAATTCCAGTAGACACTATCCAGCGGATTGGGTGATCGTACCCATTTATTCTCGTGATGCTTGTATGTAATGTTACCGGACGATTCTGAGTTCATGTGAATAAACAAATAGTCCTTTATAGCAAATACACCCAGAAAAGCAATTGAGTTTGGAAGAAAAGAAAGAATCTCCCGGGCTGTTCCTAAATCATTTTTTGTAATTCTAAAAATACTTTGTTTATTATCATAATTGCCTACTATATATACATCATTATCAGTTGATGTTGATCCGTTTTCCATTACTTTGATTTCACGATTTTCAATATCCTTAAAAAGGACCGACTGACTTTTTCCAGCAGTGATATCCAACTTAAATAATCCATCACTATTTAGTAAGATTACATTATTTGTAATGCTGTCATTTAATAAAGGGATAATGATATTTCCTTTTATTCCTGGAAGTTCATTTTTACTGATGGACTGAAAAATATTGGTGCGGGGATCAAAAATATGCAGACCCTGGAAGGAACCGATCCACAATTTTCCATCGCCAGCGTCTAAGAAATTAATAATACCATATGCATGCAATGAAGTAGCTGCCGCATCACTCTCATGATAATGCTTTACCGATGGCGAAAACGGCAGTATCTGATAGAATCCTTTCCTTAACCAGGTGCCAATCCACATTATTCCATCTCTATCGCAATAAAGACAAGCATTTTCTCCTGAAACTTCCTTTTGGAGAGTAGAATCATTTGGAAAGGGATATTGCACAGATTGATCGGAAGGATCATAAATAACTATACCTTTTGGATCGGTAGCAAACCATATCCTTCCCTTTACATCGAGCGTAATACCTACAAAACGACGATAATCCTTTTGACTCTCTATTTCTTTTAAAGCATCTATATGGTGATACTGTTTGTCATGCAGTGTAAATTGCATCAACCCATTATCACTATTAATCCAGATACAATTCCGTTTAGCATCAAAACACATGGCCTCTGCTCCGTTGGTTGAATTTTTTTTTGCCACCAGAGGTAATACATATACATTTCTGGTTTTATCCAAAAGCGAGATCTGCAGGAGTTCCCTTTGATTTTTTATTTGGTCTTCTACTAAAAACCAAAGACTGTTCGATGTAGAATCATAGATCGAATAGCCAGCCGCCGGACCATTAAAACCGTTTATTCCAGAAAGGGTTGCAAGTACTCTTTTAGATGAGGTCAAGATATTATAGGCAGTAATCACTGCCTCACCTTCTATGCAAAAAACTTCATGAGGTGTTGCCCAGAAAGGATAAATTGTCAAAATACCTGATTTGACAATGGAGGTATCAGGTAAAAAATTGGTAAAAGTTTCTTTTTTAATGTTATAACGGGTGATTCCATGTTCTGTACCAATCCATATATTATGAAGGCTATCTTCGACCAGTCCATTATGAATAACATTACCGGAAATAGAGCTACTGTCCCTTGAATTATGATAGAAAATCTTAAATTTCTTTCCATCGAACCGATTCAACCCATGCCGGGAACCTACCCATAAAAAACCATTTATATCTTTAATCGTAAAATATACTTCAGCTTGTGATAAGCCTTCATCCAGTCCCCAGTGTACGGCCCTGTATGCATTTTCAGGTTTTATTTTATTTGATGTTTGTGCAAAAGCAATGTTTGCGCTTAAACAAATTGCAATTAAGAAAAATATAGATTTCAAGGGTATCCTTTTATTAATTTACCGGTATCCTGATGATAAATTCTGTTCCTGCCTGTTCGTCCCGATTGTTATCTGGAGGGCCTGAAGTTTCATCTGAATTAATCAATAGTTCTTTATGAAGTTTATGATAATTTGTATTAACCACAATTGTTCCTCCGAGTGCTTTTACGATATCATAAGCTAAAGATAAACCTAATCCTGTTCCTTGCCCTGTTGGTTTAGTAGTAAAAAAAGGTTGAAAAATTTTATCCTGGATATTGGATGGTATGCCGATTCCATTGTCAGCGATACGGATTTCAACATGATCATTTAGATTTTTTGTAGTAAGTGAAATGGTGGGTTGATATTCTTTTAAGACACCCACTGTCTTTAATTTCTCATTTACGGCCCAGAAAGCATTATTAAATAAATTCAAAAATACTCTTCCGATTTCCTGTGGAGTTGTAAGAACTGCAGGAAGGCTTTTTTCGATGTCAGTAATCAATTTAATTTCTACTGCCGACTTTTCCTTTGTCTGAAAAGAGCGATAGGACAAACGTAAAAATTCTTCAGCCAATGCATTGATATCCGTAGATTCTTTTTGTCCGTTGCTTGTTTGTGAATGCTGCAGCATTCCTTTTACAATAGCATCGGCACGTTTGCCATGGTGGTTTATTTTTTCAGAGTTTTGTTTAATATTATCTACAATCTCAATTGCCTGTTGCTTATTGCCTATTGCTAATTCATCCCTTAATTCATCTAATAACTCAGTATTTACTTCCGAAAAATTATTTACAAAATTTAATGGGTTTTGAATTTCATGCGCAATACCTGCAGTGAGCTGACCTAATGAAGCCATTTTTTCAGACTGAATGAGTTGAGCCTGAGTGGATCTTAGTTCTGATAAAGATTCTTCAATTTTATCCTTTTGCTTTTTTAAAAGAACGTTTGCTTTTTGTTTATTGCGATTATTACGAAACAGCAATAGAGCCAATATTAAAAAGACAACTAAGGAGGATATGAGCGCCGTGTATCTGATCTTATTTCTGAATTGACCTTGCTCCTGCACAATGACCTGCTGTCGTTGTTGTTCTTCCAGCATCAGCAATTGTAATTGTTTGAATTTTTGCGGACCATACAAGCTATCTTTCATTGCCATTGCAATATCCTGAAAGTAAAATGCGCTATCGGTCTCCTGTTTTTTCCTGTATAATTTTACGAGCAATTCTCCCGATTCCAGCATGTCAAGTTTTTGTGCAGCAGCTTTTGCATCAAGGAATGCCAGGCGTGCGTAATACAAACTAGAATCCGTTTGATCCGTTGATAAAAATAGCTCGGCTATTTTTTTTCTGATCTTACTTGGATTTACCTTGTCATCTACAAGGAATGCATTTGCCAAAGACCTATGGTAGAGCTGCAATGCCGAATCTCTAAGACCGATACCCAGGTATGCATTTCCCAATCGGGTTAATACAAGAGATTTTAAAGGACCATGATTTAAACCTGTATAGGTCTGCCAGGCCTCCTGCTGATAATAAAATGCAGAATCAGACATTCCCAACAGATCATAAGCATGTCCAATATTCGTAAGATCGAATGTTTCCTTTATTTGATTCGACACTTGCCTGTTGATTTTCCATGAGAGCAATAAATAAGAAAGCGCTTGCCGGTATTCTCTCAATTCAATATAAATTAAGCCAATAAACCCGAGACAACCCGCTTCTCCATTCAGGTCTTTTATTGCGCGGTTTACTTCAAGCGCTTCCAGTTGCGTTCTTAAAGCCGCAGGATAATCTCCCAAAAATCTAAGCGACTCTCCCATATTATTTAACGCACGTATTTCACCCTTTGTAAAATCCAGGGTTTTTGCAAGTTCAAGTCCCAGCTTTGAATAAAACAGACAGGTATCTGGTTTTGAAAAAAAGTACAGTTCCCCGATTGTAAGTAAGACCTTCACCCGATTGGTGTCACGAGGTGATTTTTCCAATACCCGATTCAGGCTGTCCCGTAGATCATTCTGTGCAAATGAAAGCTCTGCGATAAAAAGTGCCCAAATAAAAATAGTTCTCATTTTGCTAGTTGTTTGGGGAGGCTAATAAGAAAAACAGAAAGACAGCATTGTTTTTTTTGAAAATTCATTACAAAAGATAAACAATAATATTAGTGTCTCCGTATTTCTTTTAACAAACACAGAGAACCCTTACCTATCCTTCCAGGGATTTTTCAATCCTTGACAATTGTCAAACTTTTCATTTTCATTTCTTATAACCTTTGAGGAAAACAAGGATAAGGTAACCGTGAAAAGAATCCAAGCAATAATCTCACTTTTTATCCTACTCGGACCAATGTTCATATTGGTAGAAAGGGAACGTACCCTACAATGGGACCACTGGGCGTCAGCATTTATTAAGAAACGTACTGATTGTACTGCCCAGCCCATAGATATCAAAACACAAATTGACAGTCTTTGGGATCAAGCCTCAGAACAACTTGCTCTATCTATTTCATCTACATTCAGCGTTAGACCTTGGTTATAAAGTCGGTCGAAAATTAAATAATATTCCCTGGAAATAGGGAACGAAAAGTTTAATAGGAAATATGTAAAGTCTTTTTAGTTACCTTTAATCATAGTGAAAGCCCGGCAATGGTTAAGCCGGGTTTTTTTATGTTGAAGATGATCGAACCCCAGAAACGAATTGTGCTGATTATACAACCATACCTTTTTAGAAATAGTTTTATTCTGAAAGAGCTTCCGATTAATGATCTTAATATACTTAAGAAGTATGCCCAATCTGAAGTCAGAAGACGGGGAGAGATACTCTTTCGCGAAGGAGCATTCCCAAAAGGAGCTTATTGGTTGGTTTCCGGGAAAGTCAAGATATGTCAGGGAACGGAAGCAGGTCAGCGACAGACGCATTATATCTATTCAGATGAAGACCTTATCGGGTACAGACAATTGATCGCTGAAGAACCAAATCCTGTGACAGCAGTATTGTTGGAAGATTCCACCGTAAACTTTATACCTGCTGAAACATTCCGTGGTTTACTCAAAACTTCACCGGTATTTGCAAGGAACGTACTCTCAGCACTTGCCAGTGAATTTTCTGTATGGATGAATCGAATGACCGGGTTTAAGAAATTTTCAGTACGCCATCGACTGGTTCTCACCTTGCTCATATTGTATGTGCAGTATCAACGTTCAGGATTGCCTGAAGGGCTGATTACCATGACGAGAACTGAACTCGCTGAATATGTAGGGGCGACCTTAGAGACTGTAGTAAGATCTTTAAACAAACTAAAAGCAAATAAACTGGTGCAAATAAACGGCCGACGTATTCAGGTGCTTAACCCAAATGCAATGATAGATATTTTGTCAGAAGAAAAAAAAGATAAGAACAAAACAATCATCCATGACACTTAATACATTGCAAAAAATAAATGAAGTATTGAATTAATCACAATGAGTTTGATATAGATCGGACGTTAGATCGGCAATTGAATAATAAATGTTGATCCAGTCATTTTTGAAGTCACTCCAGTGAGCTCTGAATTTTCTTTCGCTGTCACTGTGTCCATCTTCAATGTCCCAGGCTCACGATAATATGTATTTATAGTTATCGAGCCGCCGTGTGCTTTAATAATATCATAAGCTAAACTCAAACCGAGACCTGTACCTTGTCCCGATGGCTTAGTGGTAAAAAAAGGCTGGAATATTTTATCTTTAATATCATCGGGAATGCCGGAGCCATTATCGCTTACCCTTATCTCAACCTTATTTTCTAGCTTTTTTGTACTTACGGAAACAGTTGGCTCATACACTTCACCACTTTTACGCTTCACCATTTCACCATTCCTTTCATTCACTGCCCA
>JBDTUE010000216.1:0-7447 GCA_040007895.1 Saprospiraceae bacterium
TTCATGAGTTCATGCACTTCTTTTAGCGTAGCATGATTCATATCTCCGGGTATAGTATGTTTTAAAGCACTGGCAGCTACACCAAATTCTGCAGCATCTTTCATTGGCATGCCTGTAATCAATCCATATATCAATCCACTTGCAAAAGAATCTCCACTTCCTACCCGGTCTACTATCCTCACATCATATTGTTTAGTATGGTAAAAATCTGTTCCATCATAGACCAAAGCACTCCAACCATTATCACTGGCACTATGACTTTCCCGTAAGGATGAAGCAATAAATTTAAAACCAAACTTGTCTTTCATTTGTCTGAACACATCTTTATATCCGTCAAGATTGAGCTCACCTTTAGTCACATCAGAATGTGCTGCTTTGAACCCAAGGGTAGTGTCCGCATCTTCTTCATTGCCTATACATACGTCGACATGCTGGCAAAGCCGGGTCATTACTTCTCTTGCTTTATCTTTAGTCCAGAGTTTCTTCCTGTAATTAAGATCGATGCTGGTAGTAATGCCTTTACTTCTCGCTGCCTTCAAAGCTGCTTCTGTCAAAACAGCACCTTTATCACTCAGAGCGGGTGTGATACCAGTCGTATGAAACCATTCTGCATTCTCCAATATTTTATCAAAATCGAAATCACTGACATTCGCTTCGGCAATGGATGCACCGTTCCTATCATAGATCACCTGAGATGCACGCATACTGGCACCGGTCTCCAGGAAATAGATACCGAGCCGTTCTCCCCCTTTTACTATAAATTGAGTGTCGACACCAAACCTGCGGAGGTGATTGATGGCTGATTGTCCAATCGGGTTATCAGGTACTTTAGTTACGAAAGTGCCATTCAAACCATAATTACATAAGGCTGCTGCTACATTAGCTTCGCCACCACCATACGTAACATCCAGCGAATCCGCCTGAACAAATCTTTTGAAATCCGGAGTAGAGAGCCTGAGCATAATCTCTCCGAGTGTTACTACTTTCTTTGACATGTAAATAAGTTTAAAAAATTACGATTGACCATTAGGTTATTGTATCAACGAGTTGTGAATCTTCGAAATGAATATTATTAATTAAAATCCAAAATATTCTTTTGCATTATTATAACAAATATCCTGAATCATCTTACCAATCCACGGGATATCTCCGGGCAATTCACCGTTTACGATATCATTGCCGAATAGGTTACAAAGTATCCTTCTAAAATATTCATGACGGGGAAAAGATAAGAATGACCGGGAATCTGTAATCATGCCTACAAAACAAGAAAGAACTCCCATATTAGATAAGATATTCATCTGCTCTTCCATTCCATCTTTTTGGTCGAGATACCACCAACCACTGCCCCACTGCATTTTTCCGCGTATGGTACCATCCTGGTAATTACCTGCCATGGTAGCAAAAGCTGCATTATCTGAAGGATTGACATTATATATAATCGTTTTAGCCAACCGGTTATCGCTATCCAATCGATTAAAAAATTTAGACATGACTTCGATCTGTTGATAATCACCTATACTATCGAAACCCGTATTTTTTCCGAGGGAATTTAATAACCTCATATTATTATCACGGATAGCTCCAAGATGAAACTGCTGGACCCATCCTTTTTCATGATCCATCAATGCCAGTTGATATTGTACTGCAGATTTAAATTTTAAACCTTCTTCTGCAGATACGGTAATACCTAATCTTGCTTTGGCGAATAAGGATCTTACTTCACTCTCTGTATAATCAGCTGCGAAAATATGTACTTGCCCATGATCAGATGCTTTGCAGCCATGAGCACTAAAAGCATCATGCCGGTTTTTAAGTGCTGCATACAATTGATCGAGCGATTCAATATTTTTTCCAGACGCCGATTCTAATTTATCAATATAGGTATTAAAAGACTCCTGGTCTTCAATATTCAGGACAGGATCAGGTCTGAATGTAGGTACTACTTTGAAATTACTGTTGCTGTCTGCTATTTTTTTGTGATACTCCAACGAATCAACCGGATCATCCGTAGTACCGACTCTGGCTACATTAAAATGGTTCAGTAATGTATTCGTGCTAAGCGTTTTCAGTTTATCATTGGCACGTTCATATACTTCTTCGGCATTTTTTAAAGATAGTACCTGGTTAAAACCGAATGGATTTTTTAATTCCATGTGCGTCCAGTGATATAATGGATTCCGCATCACTTGTGGCACGATCGAAGCCCACTTCAGAAATTTTTCCTTGTCACTGGCGTTGCCGGTGATATAAGCTTCATCTACGCCGAGGGCTCTCATTGCCCTCCATTTGTAATGATCTCCTCTGAGCCAGATTTCAGTAAGATTATTGAAGATTTGATTGTCTGCGATTTCTTTAGGTGGCAGATGACAATGATAATCTATAATAGGCATTGACTTTGCATAATCATGATACAATCTCTTTGCTTCATCAGATTGCAACATAAAGTCTTCAGTCAAAAAACTGCCCGGAGAATAACTGTCTATAGGTAAAGGTTTCGACATGGTTTAAAAAATTCGAATGGCATTTTTTTCAAAAGGTGAAAATAAAGTGAATCTTTCACAACTGATAATGAAACTGTGGAAACCTTTATCTTATTTTAAGATTATGACTTCTCTGACCTGGTGAGTTTTCATTCTGATTTCAAACAGTATAAAGCGCCATGTTTCATATTGATTGAAGGCGAAAGATTTAATATTCATAAAACCTATTCCTCCATCACCGCTAATTAATCGCTTTATTTTTAACTGAAATCCTGTTTCCATACTTATATTGCATTTGTTTAATAAACTCAAAATGAAATCTATATTTAAGTTAGTCTGTGTATATTTTGTATTAGTCACTCCATTTAACCTGTATGGCCAGGCAGTCATTAAAGTCGCTGTGGATGGTGGACTTCCCACACACCAGATCAGTCGGCATATTTATGGCCATTTTTCTGAACACCTGGGTCGATGTATTTACGATGGGTTTTGGGTAGCAGATTCTATGAACGTGCCTAAGAAAGATCGGATCCGCCTCGATATCGTAGAAGCTTTGAAAAAAATTAAAGTACCTAATCTCCGTTGGCCGGGTGGTTGTTTCGCAGACGAATACCACTGGAGAGATGGTATTGGTCCCAGAGCCAGTAGGGGTAAAATGATTAATACTCATTGGGGAAATGTCATAGATGATAATAGCTTTGGAACGCATGAGTTTTTACAACTCTGTGAACTCATAGGTTGTGAGCCCTACATTGCCGGTAATGTAGGCAGCGGTACTGTACAGGAAATGTCAAATTGGGTAGAATATCTCAATCATGCCGGAGGAAGTACTTTGTCCGATCTTCGGAAACTCAATGGACATCCGGCTTCATTTAATGTCAAATATTGGGGGGTCGGCAATGAAACCTGGGGATGCGGAGGAAACATGACTGCTGATTATTATGCTGATCAATACAAACGATATTCAACTTATGTGCGCGATTATCCTGGGGCCAGAATAAACCGAATAGCCAGCGGATCTAATGTCGCTGATTATAACTGGACTGAATCGCTGATGAAAAATGTGGGACCTGGCAAGATGTGGGGTACTACACTTCATCATTATTCATTGCCCGGCACCTGGTCAAAAAAAGGTTCAGCAACAAAATTTATGGAAGGTGAGTACTTCAGTGTATTAAAAAATGCATGGTTCATGGATGAATTAATTACCAAACACTCTACCATAATGGACAAATATGACCTTGCCAAAAAAGTAGCCTTAGTCGTCGATGAATGGGGAGTCTGGACAGATGCAGAACCAGGCACGAATCCAGCTTTTCTATTTCAGCAAAACAGCCTCAGGGATGCATTGGTGGCAGGGACCACACTCAATATATTTAATAATCATAGTGATCGTGTACGGATGGCTAACCTGGCTCAGACGATCAATGTATTACAGGCAATCGTGCTCACTAAAGGATCCCAGATGCTGCTCACTCCTACCTATCACATATTCGATATGTACAAAGCACATATGGATGCGCAATATCTGCCTGTAAGATTCAATGCTCCGGTATATACTTTTGAAGATAAAACTATACCCGCCGTAAATATTTCTGCATCTAAGGATTCAAGTAGTGTGGTGCATATATCATTGGTCAATCTCGATCCTGTCCAATCACAAAACATTATCTTAAGCTTAAATGAAATAACCGCTGCATCCGTGACCGGAACTATTCTTACTTCACCTAACTATACCGACTATAATGATTTTGATAATAAAACCAAAATCATCATTAAACCATTTACAGGTGCAGCTCTTCAAATGAATAAAGTAAGTGTTACCTTGCCGGCCAAATCCGTAGTGATGCTCGAAATCAAATAATCCCATACTAACAATTTTCAGTTTAAATTATACTTCTAAGTCATGAATGTTCGAAATTTTTTCTTTCTCTTTATAAGCCTTGCACTCTTTCAATGTAAAAATGAAACTGGTACATCTTCGATGTCGTCTGCTCCCGATATGGTGGCTACTGAAGCAACTTTTAAAAAATTATGTTCAAGTTGTCATGGAGACAACGGGGATGTGTTCGTAGATCGTAAATGGAAACATGGTGATACTAAGGATTCTATCATGATGAGCATCAAAAACGGATACCTTTCACTAGGCATGCCATCCTGGTCAGCCGTATTGAAAGATAATGAAGTCTCTGGTATAGCGGATTATTTATTAAAAGCAATAGAGCATAGGAAAACATTCGATTTTACGGATAGTATCAGATCAAATATTTTCAATCAGGCCGGAATGACTGTAAAATTAGATACTATAGCTAAAGGACTTGGCAACCCATGGGGCATGACATTTTTACCAAATGGTGATTTTATCTATACAGATCGGAATGGTAAGATGTATCGACAATCAAAAGGTGTACAGACTTTGATAACTGGAGTACCTCCGGTACAAACTGAAGGTCAGGGAGGTTTGTTGGACGTTCAGCTTCATCCAAAATTTGCAACCAATTCTCTAATCTATTTTACGTATTCCAAGTTTAAAGACAGTTTATCGACTACTGCTTTGATGCGGGCAAAACTTACTGGCAATACGCTTAGCAATCAAAAAGATATCTATGTCGCTCAACCCTGGAAAACAACGAGAATTCATTATGGCAGCAGGATCGCTTTTGATAAAGATGGATTTTTATTTTTATCCTCAAGCGATCGGTTCCAGCATATGGATACTTTGCCGCAAAAACTTGATAATGATCTGGGTAAAGTACATCGGATGAATGATGATGGCACAGCACCAAAAGACAATCCATTCGTCAATACACCCGGTGCCAGAGCTACAATCTGGTCATATGGTCATCGCAATATTCAGGGTTTGTATATTCATCCGGAGACCGGTGTTTTATGGGCTAATGAACATGGTCCAAGGGGTGGCGATGAACTGAATATTATAGAAAAAGGAAAAAATTATGGATGGCCTACGATTAGTTACGGGATTAATTACGATGGCAAAGTAATGACACCCTATACCAGCAAAGAAGGAATGGAACAACCTTTGGTAAAATGGATACCTTCTATTGCTCCCAGCGGACTGACCGTAGTGACTGGAGATAAATACCCTGCCTGGAAAGGAGATATCCTGATGGGATCATTGCGATTTAAATATCTTGATCGAGTGCATCTCACTGGAAATGTACCCGGAGAACAAGAAGCATTATTGAAAAATATCGGCCGGTTGAGATTTGTAGTAATGGGTCCTGACGGGTATATCTATGTTGGAGTAGAAGAACCTGGATTTATATTCAGATTATTACCCACAGATAAATTACCTCAATAAGCAGCAGCGTTTATTTATATTAATTAATACTATGAAAAAAGTAATCTTATTTCTCGCCATATTCAATGCGCTGAACACGCTATCGATTGCACAATCCTATAGTAAATTATTAAAACCAAAGCCCGGTATTGTTTCATACACTTTTCGAAAGACGTTTGCTACGGATATGCCCGGTACTCTGGATTATATCAAATCATTGGGCATCGACGATATAGAATTTTCAAATCTTTTCAATCAAAACCCCAATGATATCCGCACGATGATCGATCGACGGGGCATTCGCTGTACTAGCTTTGGAGTCTCGTACGATGACATTACCAAAAACAGGCCTGTAGTGATAGCAAATGCTAAAACCCTGGGAGCATCTTATATCCGCCTGGCCTGGGTACCTCATGATAAACCCTGGGATCTCACCACTGCAAAACAAACCGCAGCATTATTTAATGAAATAGGCAAAGACATCAAAGCCAATGGACTCACATTCGTCTATCACAATCATGGTTATGAATTCGAACCTTATGAAAAAGGTACGTTATATGATGTATTGATGAAAGAAACCAATCCTGACTATGTGTCTTATGAATTAGATATCCTTTGGGCTAAGTTCCCAGGACAAGATCCGGCAGCATTAATCAAAAAATATTCTAAACGATACAAACTGATGCATGTCAAAGATCTGAAAAAAGGTATTGTAGGAGATCTAAGTGGTAAAACACCTACGGAAAATGATGTAACCCTGGGTACAGGCCAGATGGATCTGAAAAAAATATTAAAAGCCGCCAAACGATCTTCAATAGAACATTTTTACATTGAAGATGAGAATGATAATTCCTGGAATCAGGTTCCGTTAAGTCTTGCTTATCTTAAAAGTCTGTAATTAATAATCGTAAGCTTCTATAAGCATACTCGTTAGTTAAGATCATTTAACTTTTAGTCAAAGTAAAAATATATTTTCTTAAGATTTATTTCGAATTAATTTTTTGAGTAGTCTAAGTGATTGCGACATGTTATTATTGGATAATCCAGTGGTAATAATTCTGATTGCTTAATCCTGAGAAGTACCTAACTTTAAGGCTCTTTAAAAAACCTTAAGCTTATGATTAAAAGACGATCAGCTCTCGCCAGTATAGCAACAGGAATAGGTGCTATGATCACCATGCCGGCATGGGCCAAAGGCTGGAAAAAGAACCATCTTAGTAATTACTCTTTTCTTGCAGAGCATGATGAAGAAGTATTATCAGCCATCACAGATACTATTATCCCCAAAACAGATACACCGGGTGCTAATGAATTAGGTGTACCTCAATTCATTCAAAAAATTACGAAGGATTGTTATGAGGTACCGGCGCAGCATGCACTGAGTATGGGTTTGGTCACTACGGATGCTGTTGCTTTTTCTGAATACGGAAATTCATTTGTTCAGTTAAATAAAGAACAACGATTAGCTGTATTGAAAAAAATGTCTGTTTCGGAATATCCGGATCAAAAGACTTTCTATAATATGATCAAGCGGGCTACGATTGATGGTTATATGGGATCGGAATATGCCATGACTAATATCACCAAATTTGAGTTTGCTCCCAACCGATATTACGGATGCGTTCCAGTAAAACCAACCTAATTCACTTTTCACTCTTCACTT
>JBDTUE010000217.1:0-7321 GCA_040007895.1 Saprospiraceae bacterium
GTAATTAAAAATGCAAATACTCAATTTGCTCTTACCCCGATCAGTTCCGAAAATCGCACCGTCAATGGTTATACCGCCGTAACCGTATTATCCACTCCAACGATTCCCCAGGGTCAACAAGCTCCGGCTGATGCAGACAAGACGATGGTCCTGAGTTATTACATTCAAAAAGATCAAAACATTTTTGCGATTCATGGAGTATCGGCTAATAAAGATTTTCAAAGTTATCAGAATCTATTCCTCAATACCATGCAGGGATTTAGCAATCTCACTGACATATCTAAAATCAATGTACAACCCGAATATATCAGGGTAATCAACGCACCCCGGCAAGCAACATTAAGCGATTTATTATCGAGTTATGGTACTACACAAGCAAGGATGGAAGAGTTTGCCATTTTGAATGGAATGAAATTGACCGATATCGTTCCTGCGGGACAATTATTTAAAGTACCTCAAAAAGGAAAAGCTTAGCTATATCGGATATTGGATTTCGGATTTCGGGGAGATGATCCTGTAAATTCCGAAATCCAAAATCCGACATCCGAAATATACTCATGGCAGATATCATTGGGGCGTTTGGAGTTTCTCTCATCTTATTAGCTTATTTTCTGAATTTGTTTAATAGAATTGATACGGAGCACTGGGTTTATATCCTTTTGAATTTAATCGGAGCTTCTTTAGCTTTCTGGTCATCCTTCCTGATTCATTCTAAGCCATTTATTGTCCTTGAAGCCACCTGGGCTATTGTTTCACTTATTGCTTTGATAAAGAAAATTAAAACTGCTTTATAGATCCCTGAATAAATATGCCGGAATACATAGACTTAAGTCATGTCATTGACAACGATACCATAAGCTATAAAGGTTTACCTGCACCTATTATTTGTGACTACTTGTCCAGGGTAGATAGTATCTCGAGATATGAAGAGGGTACCAGCTTTCAGATTGGCCGCATTGATATGGTAGGCAATACAGGCACCTATATAGACTGCCCGTTTCATCGGTATGAAGATGGTAAAGACCTGGCAGAAGTAGAGCTTCTTCGGTTCGTTGATTTGCCGGCTATTAAAATAGAAGCACATTATAAAAATGGAATAGAGATTGATGTCCGGCATTTTGAAGGATTTGATATAAAGGATAAAGCTGTTCTGATACAAACAGACTGGTCAGATCATTGGATGACTGACGTCTATTATCAACACCATCCTTATCTTACTGGAAGAGCTGCAACTTATTTAATGGAGCAGGGAGTGATCCTTGTAGGTATTGACTCGCATAATATAGATGATACCCGTACTAACGCAAGACCGGTACACAGCATTTTATTAAAACATGAAATTTTGATCGTTGAACATCTTTGTAATTTGAAACGGATTGAAAAATCTACTTTTTTATTTTCTGCTGTACCACCAAAAATTAAGGGGATGGGTACATTTCCGGTTCGCGCATTTGCAACCTGCCAATAGCAAGGATCATAAAATTCAAATTTTTCCACGAAATAGAAAAGAATTATTCAATTGGTAAAATGAAGTGTAAACGATGAAGAAAACTCCTGTCAAAAACAAAATTGGAAATAGCCAATCCGAAGCTGTAAAAAATCTTCGACAGATACCGGGAGTAGGCCCATCTATAGCCAATGATTTAGTCAGGATCGGTATTCATTCCATCGAGGAATTAAAAGGAAAAGATCCTTATCATCTGTTTGATCAATCCAATTCAATTGCAGGTTGTATTCAGGACAGGTGTTTGTTATATGTATTCAGGGAAGCAGTATATTATGCGGACACGCCGAAGGAAGAGCATGACCCATGGAAATTAAAGTGGTGGAATTGGAAGGATTAATGAAGTTGTGAAGACTTCAAAGGATTCAAAAAGTATATTTTATCGGTGACATCATTGATTTTTTTCTTTGAATAATATAAAGGAAAGTATTTATCCTTTGACCATATATCAAATAAGTCCTTATAGTGTTTATTATCCGGATCACCACTCTGCCCTGGTGTGTTAATAGCTTCAGCTTTATCCCAATCTGCACAATCAACGATAATCCGGAAGGATGCTCCTGATGACTGATTATCATTGTCGCCTGTACTTCCCACTGTGTTGCCATTGCCACCCCGTATAATATGTTGAGTGTTGATTTTCTGCTTAGAAGTTTCGTTGACTATAGTTGACAGAGCATGTTGAATGTATACATGTTTGAATTTGGATGTATCACCATATTTCCATTCTTTGATATTGGCACCATACATGGATTGCATTTTTTGTACTGCCAGTGTGAACACATTCAATAATAAATCATTTTTATTCGAAACCGTATCAAGGTACCGTATCATCCAACCCATAGATAGGTAGGTGATAGGTACATCATTATCTTTGCGATCATCATAATTTTCAGGAAGATTTATGTTCAAAAGTTGCGCGGACAGACTTCGTTCGATCAATATGTATAAACCGGCCATACCACTTTCTGCATTCAGGACTTGATTCCATGATGACAAAGCCTTTTGATAAGATTCCAGGTCTGGATCTTTTATATCTAAGTCTGCAATCATAGGGACTATCTTCCTGGCGGGCAAAGACTGATAATCTGTTTGTAATGATTCAAAATCCGAAATGCCAGATGTATTTTTTTCATTTAATACTTCCCGTATCCTCTGTCCTCTAAATGGATCTGCCCAGGAGTAACCAACAGAATTCATATATGGATAATCCTTTGGAATTAAATTTTCATTCGCTGTGGCGATAAAACCTTCCTTCGGATTAAATTGCGATGGCCTGTTTAGTATAGGTAAATATCCTGCCCATTCATTTATTTTCTCATCCGTTACCGGCACCATACCGGAATGATTATTCCTGATAGGTGCAATACCCACAGTCTGCCAACCAATATTTCCTTGTTTATCCGCCCACACCATATTTTCAGCCGGGACATATGCATATCTGCAGGCTTGTTTGAATTCATTCCAAGTCCGTGCCTGATCCATCCGCAAACTTGCAAGATATGGTGCACATCCGGGCTCCGACCACGCACATCGCACCGCATATGCCAGATGTCGAATAGTATCTATAAATGTAACCGGACCATGAATGGTGTATTGATACGAGACCACCAGAGGTTTAAGATCTTTAACAGGTATTGTATCTTTTATTGATTTCATTTTCACCCATCTGCCGCGATGCCAATATTGATTTTTGTTTAGTGGGTTTATTTTATAAACGTACAGGTCTTCAATATCTGTTTCAAAAATGGTAAGTCCCCAGGTACCATATTCATTATGGCCAATACTTACTCCCGGTAGTATGGGTTCTCCACCACCGATGACATTCCATCCCGGAGCCTGCAGATGTGTGATATACCTCAGGGATGGTATGGTGATACTTCTATGTGGATCATTGGCCAGCATCGGAAACCCACTGTTTGATTTTTTTCCGCTTATTACCCAGTTATTACTTCCTTCATAAGATTTATCACTGGTATATTCTTCAGGTATATTTTCTTTTCGGCCCATTCCATTTTTTTGTTCTATCATACCCAGTAGACTAGAAGATTGAAATTGAATCGGTGTGCGATAAGCATTATATATTTTTAAAATATCTTCAGCCAGTGCTTCGTTTGTGAGCAAAGAATCTAATTTCAATATGGGAAGATGAGGATGAAAATTCATAATATCCTGTACCCGTTGTGTACCGATCTTACTTACCGATCTGGCTACATTCAATTCATACTGGATGTTTCCAAGTAAGCCGTTATGCCGTGATACTACTATTTCAGGCGTCCAATAACCTGGTTTTATATTCAGCCATTGAAACTCCACGGGAAGTTTTTCATTATTGTCCAATACTTGTTTAATATAAGCATTAACTCCCCGTACAAAGGATTTGATAATGAGAGCACCATGGGCATGATAATGATTCATTTCCTGGTTGATGTCTCCACGGAATTTAAATAGCCTCGATCCGATATCCCTGTTTATTTCCTGCCCACCCAATATTTCTGACACAGTTCCACTTGCCTGTCTTCGGAAGATTTCAAACTGAAATAACCTGTCTTTAGCTGCATTATAACCCTGTGCAAAAAATAAATCTTGTTCGTTAGCAGCATAAATATGAGCGACGCCCCATCGATCTTGATAGATCGTGACTGGATGAAGTAAACCCGATAAAGTCAATTTTATAGAGTCCTGACTGCAAAGACAATAAGAACAAACCTGACAAATAACAATCAAGGTGAGTCGCGGACTTTTCATACTAAAAAAATTATTATAGTGAGATTGCCTTAAGATACGAAATGAATTGATCCTATGGAATCATGTACATTTGCGCCAATAATTTTTTAGAAATCATGCGCAACAGTTTATTTATATTATTAATGTCAATGACCGCTATGTCATTGAATGCACAATCATCACCGGATTATTTTTTAATGATCGGTACGTATACGACTACACCAACTGACGGTATCGAAATCTATAGTTACAACAGTCATGACGGCACATTTCAGTTTTTAAACAGGACAGCAATCAAGAATCCATCTTACCTGGCTGTTTCGCCTAACCAAAAATATCTTTATTCGGTAGGAGAGACCGGTAACCCCACTGGTGGTACCGTCTCCGCTTTTACTTTAGATGCGTCTGCAGGTACTATCAAATTGATCAATACTCAACCTGCTTTAGGTAATTCTACTTGTTATGTTTCCGTACATAAATCAGGCAATTGGGTCGCAGCGGCCAATTATTCCACCGGTAATTTTGTATACTATCCTGTAGGTATGGATGGCGCTTTACAAACTCCTATCAATGTACAACATCATGGTAGTAGTATCATCAAAGGACGACAAGATGGACCTCATGCACACTCAGCTGTATATAGTCCTGATGGAAAATATCTGATGGTACAGGATCTCGGTATAGATAAGATCATGATTTATCCAATCGATGCAAAGGGAAAGATCGATACAATTAAAACCAGCTTTGCCCAGATGGCACCAGGATCTGGTCCACGTCATCTTGACTTTCATCCTAATGGAAAGTGGGCTTATCTAATGGAAGAAATGTCGGGCAATCTCACTGCACTATCATACAAAAAAGGGAAACTCCAAATTTTGAATTCTGTCAACGCATATCCATCCGACTATACTGGTCCTAAAGGTTCTGCAGATGTACATGTTTCACCCGATGGCAAATTTGTTTATGGATCTAACCGGGGTGAGTCCAATACCATTGGCATATTTAAAATAGATCAGGCTACCGGCAAAATAGCATTAATAGGAACCCAGTCTACGATGGGTCTTATTCCGAGGAATTTTACTTTTGATCCAACAGGAAATTTATTATTGGTTGCCCATCAGAATTCAGCTAACGTCGTTGTATTTAAAGTCAATAAAGAGACGGGATTATTAACTGATACAGGTACACGACTTACAGTGAGTAAACCGGTTTGTTTGAAATGGGTAAAGAAAGTATAAGGATATATACTAATCTATTTTTTTACTTCACTCCCTTCCCGTATTGCTTTAAATTCTGATCCTGGTTTCCATTGTGGCATTTTTTCTTCAAATGCCAAACGACGGCCAACTCTGAACAATAATTTCAATTCATGAACTGCCCCTTCCATAGTCCATGTGGCTGCATCGTATTCGTCAGATGGGCGGTGATAATCATTATCTCTGTATTCATCGGATAATTTTTTTCCATAGTCTTTTCCCTTTCCTTCTACGTCAATGCCAGTCTCTGTATACAAAGCAGGTATACCCGCTTTCGCAAAATTGAAATGATCTGAGCGGTAATAATGTCCTGCTTCCGGATGTGGATCAAAGGAAATATAACCACCGTCTTTTTCAACTTCTGTTTTCAAATAATCTTCCAGATCGGATTGTCCTTCGCCAACAATAGTGATATCTTTTGTTTTTGCAAATCGGTTCAGTCCGTCCATATTGATATTAGCCACTGTTTTATTGGCAGGATAGATGGGATTTTGTGCATAATACGCAGATCCTAAGAGGCCCTGTTCCTCAGAAGTAACAGCAAGCAGAATGATCGTACGTTCGGGTTTTGTTTTCATGCTTTTAAAAGCGCGAGCAAGTTCGAGAAGGCCTGCTGTTCCGGTAGCATTGTCCAATGCACCATTATAAATAGAGTCTCCTTTTGCATCGGGTGTGCCGATACCAAGATGATCCCAATGTGCTGAATAAATGATTACTTCATCGGGATGTGTTGACCCGGTGATTTTGCCAATGACATTGTATGATTTATTGTAAGTCGATTGGACTTTCATCGAAGTAGATACTTTCAGATTTAATGGCACTGCCTTAAAGCCTCGTTGATTTGCTTTAACCAACAATGTTGAATCAAAACCAGCGGCTGTAAATAATCTATTCGCAATCATTTCGGGCAACCACCCAATTACATCGCAATTTTTAATGTCTTTGCCTCGATTATCCAATTGTAATCTTGATGTATTGAAATTGTTTTGTTGAACCGTAAACGGATAACTTGCTGCGGCTGTATTGTGAACAATCAAACATCCTTTGGCTCCCTGTCTTGCCGCTTCTTCAAACTTATAAGTCCAGCGACCATAATACGTCATGGTTTTTCCTTTGAACAAGGTAGTATCACCGGACCAGAAGCCCGGATCATTCACCATCACGATCACAACCTTTCCATGCACATCTAACCCTGCATAATCATTCCAATTGTATTCAGGTGCCACTACACCATACCCCGCAAATACAAGCTCGACATTATTGAGACTGATACTTGAATCTGTTTTATCAGTCCAAATGATATAATCATCAAATGCTTTTAACTCAAAATTCCCTTTAGATGATTTTACCTGCATGGATGGCGCAGCATGGGCAAGAATATTTACCATAGGTACTTCTTGCAAAAAACTATTTCCAATACAGGGTTCAAGCCCCGATGCTGTAAATTCCTGTTGAAGGTAATTGATCGTTATTTTTTCCCCTTCTGTAAATGGTTTACGTCCCATAAACGCATCGGAGGCAAGTACGGAGATATGTTGCTTAATGCTATCGGCACTTATTGCAGATGACCCGTCATCCTGGTTGGCTACTTCGTTTTTTTGATTGCATGCTGTAAGAAGTATTAAAAAAATTAATTGAAAAAACCAGGTGGCTTTGAACATATTATTAATTTGAGATTACAAGGTAAGGTATTGTTTGAACCTAAAGACAGGGGGTGCGATATCCCGAAGGGATCCTTATTGGAAAGACACCCTCTGTCCTGGA
Organism: Saprospiraceae bacterium; assembly: GCA_040007895.1. Taxonomy (GTDB): domain Bacteria; phylum Bacteroidota; class Bacteroidia; order Chitinophagales; family Saprospiraceae; genus JADJLQ01. The sequence goes on from JBDTUE010000217.1 coordinate 7,252, forward strand.
AGATGTTTTGGTTGATTAAAAATGATATTAAGGCAGGAGTTGGTATTAAAAACAGGGGGTGTCTTTGAGA
>JBDTUE010000218.1:0-7270 GCA_040007895.1 Saprospiraceae bacterium
CGGAACAAATTAAATAACGAGGCTCTTAAATATAGAGACAATATTGAATCCGATCCATCAAAGAAATTGTTGGATTATGTTTCAACGGAAGCAGAAAACAAATTCAGGATAGAAGAAACGGTTCGAAAAAACGGATGGAAAATTAACTATGGTGCCGGAGCTGAATATGCAAACTATACTACTACTACTTTTCAGCGATTAGCAAATAGTATTACTAACAATTATGGTTCTGATCTAAACCTGTTTAAGTTTGGCTTGTTTGGTCAGGTTAGTAAAGGTGTTCTTAAAGAACGGTTACAATTGTCTTTAGGCTTGCGTATGGACGGAAGTGATTTTAATTCAGAAATGGCTAATCCGCTAAATCAATTATCACCACGATTTTCTGCTTCCTATAAAATAACAGAAAAAATGGCTGTTAATTTTAATACCGGTATTTATAATCAGTTGCCTCCTTATACCGTGTTAGGTTTTAGAAATAGTGCAGGCGATTTATTGAACAAAGAGGTAAGTTTTACCACAGTAAAACATGTGGTGCTAGGATTAGAATATGTAACTGGCAATAATTCAATTATTACTATGGAGGGCTTTTACAAAGGATACAACAAATATCCGTTTGGTTTGATAGATTCTATTTCATTGGCAAATGTTGGGGGAGATTTTGGCGTTGTAGGAAACACCCTCGTCAAGAGCAACAACAATGGGCGTGCTTATGGATTTGAACTGTTAGCACAACAAAAGCTTTACAAGAATTTTTATGGTATAGTGGCTTATACGTTTGTGCGCAGTGAGTTTCAGGATATCCAGTCAAAGTATGTTGCTTCATCCTGGGATTACCGAAATATGTTAAGTATCACAGCAGGTAAAATATTTAAGAAAAACTGGGAGACAGGGATTAAAGTAAGATACAACAGCGGCAGTCCTTATACGCCTTACGATCTGCCAACTTCGTCTTTGAAGTTAAACTATGATGTAATTTACGCAGGAATAAATGATAATAACAAAATCAATTCCGAGCGCATTAAACCGTTTTATCAAATAGATTTTCGTATTGACAAAAAATACAATTTCAAAAAGTGGAATTTAAATGTATATCTTGATATTCAAAATATAACCAATACTAAAACTGCACTACGTCCTAATTTTACTATTGAAAAAGATGCAAATGGAAATGGAATAGCTGACCCAACTAACAACGCTTATTATATTCCTAAATTCCTTCCCAATACATCGGGAGTATTATTACCTAGTATTGGTATAGTGGTTCAGTTTTAAATAATTTTATTTTTAGTAGGAATACTTGGTTTGGAAATAAAACTCATTAAAATTTGTTACTGGTTCAATCTATAAAGCTGGTTTGAGTTGATAAAGAATAAATGATGACACCCATGTCAGCAGGGACATTGGAATGTGAGACATGATGGAAAGCATTGGGTAAGAGATGTCGGGAATTTTGCTAGGAGCTAAACTTTACTATCATCATGATTTTTATCGGGAACCAGAAGCAAAATGGGACTGAATGACTTGATCAAACTTAAAGTTTATACTAATTTGACAAATCCATTAACGCTTAATAGATTGGTTTCTAAAAAGGAATCCATTCAATCTGACTGAGGCTCGATCTTATACCCATAACTATATTTCTTCGCTTTTAGAAGATAGGGTTCATGAGGCAGTTGACCCCAACTATTGTCTCCACCTACTCCCCGCTGATTCAGATCTATATGCAGATTAATAAAATTGCGTTCAGCGAGATCAGCCGGATGCATATTTTTCTTGGTCAATCCCGGATCAAAGTCCTCGTCCAGGTAAGGCAACGCGCTGAAACAGATTGGTTGCACCCCGGTCACCTTAATGCCAAAACCTTTATCATCTTTCAATGTAAGCCATCGGATATCTGTACGGTACCCATTTTCCTGCGGTCTGATATAATTAGATGTGAATTGATCCTTCAGTATTTGATTGTATATGCCAAGAAAAGAAGAAGTGTTGCGATCAGAATAATTTTCCCATGGTCCGCGACCGTAATAACTAACATGCTGCATTGATTTAGTTACTATCGCACGCATGCCCATACGGGGTAATTCAGGGAGTTTATTTGAACCAAGGTCTAAGTCCATTTGAACCACTATCGCCCCTTCAGTCAATACCAGATAAGTGATTGTGTAAACGCTATTGATGTCTTTTAATTTGTATTCAGAACGAACAATCAAAGAATCAGTTCCCTGATGGATGATGGTGCTTGAATTTAATTCCTCATTGATATGTGCTGTTCGCCATACACCGGATTTTGAAGGCATATCATTGCCAAAATCATTGTCAGTAGGTGCCCGCCAGAAATAAGGTTGAGGAAGCTGCATGAATAACGGTTTGCCTTTGAATAAATATGAAGTCAATTTTCCTGTATTCAGATTAAATGATCCCTGGATATCGCCTATTGAAAATTGGACTTGATTATTGGCAGAGGTTTTTATTTGAAGAATGGATTTCGCAGTTACCGCCGGGTTAGAAAAAGCCGGCATGTCACTTCCAAATTGTTCACGAGCTATTTCATGCTCTGCGGGGATGAGCAGCTCTGCTTTTTTGGTGAAAGCAAATACATTTAAAAGATATTCACCTGGTTCGTTCATAGTACCAACGGTCAGTGACACTTCTTGCGAAGATCCGGCGGCAGTATTCAAATCGAAATTTCCAGACTTTATTATCATGCCATTCAATAACAATTGCCACTGAAAGTTGAAACCGGAAAGATCTGTGAAATTGAATTCATTGCTTACGCGAATCTTTCCCTTCCTCCAGTCAATATCATGAAATAAAATATTCTGATATACTTTTTTTACTTCATTCAGCCCGGGATGAATACTTCTATCTGCAAATACTAAACCATTTGCACAAAAGTTTTCATCATTTTGTAAATGATGGGAACCCAGGTCACCTCCATAGGCCCAATAGACCTTGCCAAATGGATCAGTGGTTTTAAGACCCTGATCTACCCAATCCCAGATAAAACCACCTTGCATATGAGGACTGCTGCGGATCACATCAAAATATTCCTGGAAATTGCCATTGCTATTGCCCATGGCATGAGCGTATTCGCACATGATAAAAGGTCTTTGTTGTGTCTTGTCATCAGCATACCTTTTCATATGAGCTATGGTAGGATACATTGGGCATACGATATCTGTATTCCAATCTTCACCGGCTTGTTCAAATTGTATAGGTCGTGTTTTATCTTTTCCTTTGATCCAAGTATAGGCATCATGAAATACCTGACCGTTGCCACATTCATTACCCATACTCCATATAATGACGGACGCATGATTTTTGTCCCTTTCTACTACTCGCTTAATTCGATCCATAAATGCCGGGGCCCAGGAAGGCAAATAGGCAGGATGAACGGATTCATCAAATGGACCTTGTAAAGATGCGCCCATCCCATGCACTTCGATATTAGCTTCATCTACAATATACATTCCATATTGATCGCAGAGTTTTAACCAAAGAGGAACGTTGGGATAATGGGAAGATCTTACGGCGTTGATATTATATTGTTTCATGAGCTGAATATCTTTTACCATCAGCTCCCGCGATGGTACATGACCTTTGATTTCATCATGCTCATGCCTGTTTACACCATGTACCATGATTTTCTTTCCATTGATTAATAGCTGAGCGTTTTTTATTTCTACTTTTTTGAAACCGATTTTATGTGAAACAAATTCGAGCGATTGGTTAAGTTCATTTTTTAATTCGATGACCAGGTTGTATAAATATGGGTTTTCATTGCTCCAGGCTTTAATATCCGGCAAAGGTGATACTGTAAAATTTATTTGATTCGAATTGGAAGCATTGGTTTCGTTATAAATTAACTTCCCTTCCTGATCATATACTTTCACTGCTGCCTGAAGTTTTTTATTTGTGGGATTCTGAAGATTGACTTCCAATGAAAACAGCCCCTTCTTATAATCCTGATCAAGGCTTGCATTGGAAGTAAAGTCTGAAATACTTGACTTGTTTTTTGCCAGTAAAAAGACGTCACGTTCAATACCTGTCAATCTCCAGAAGTCCTGATCTTCGAGGTAGCTACCATCATGCCACCGAAACACTTGCACCGCTAATATATTTTTGCCCGGTACCAGCGCAGCCGTGACATCAAAATCAGCTGGTGATTTACTTACTTTTGAAAAACCAATTGGCTTGCCATTGAGGTATACATACATAGCCCCGGTCACCGACCCAAAATGAAGTATGACATTTTTGCCTGACCAGTTTGCCGGCAAATTAAATGAAGTCCGATAGGTACCTACAGGAGCAAAGGCATGGTCAATAAACGGCGGATTTTTGGGAAAAGGATAAATGATGTTTGTATAAATGGGTATACCAAATCCATGGAGTTCCCAATTACCTGGTACAGGTATTGTTTTCCAGGAAGCATCTTTAAATCCAGGTTTGAAAAAATCAACAGGTCTGAGCTCAGGTTTGTCCACATAGTGAAACTTCCAGTTGCCATTAAGTGATTTATAATACGGCGAGGCTGATTCATCATCTTTTATAGCCTGACTCAGACTTGAATAATTACTAAATGTACTGTGGGGAGGAAGTTTATTGATCTCTATGATTTTTTCATTTTCCCATTCTTGAAAAGTAAAAGATTGTGATACTGCACAGGTCATGCTACAGATAAAGAATAAAGCGCATAAAAAACCGATTGAATAAAATCTTTGAAGCATAGTTCGATTTTTTTAATACATCCAATATAGGAATAGAAATGGAAAAATCAATAGGGTTAACCGGCGATGGATAACTAAACCCCCATAAATAAAAAAGCCTTACAAACAATTGATTTGCAAGGCTTTGAAAAATTTTTTGCGGACCGGACGGGACTCGAACCCGCGACCTCCGCCGTGACAGGGCGGCATTCTAACCAACTGAACTACCGATCCTTACCATCTTTCTTTTGAAATCGGATAACCAATTCCTCGGATAAGGTGCGCAAATTTAAGAGAATTATCGTGAAATCAAAAAAATCCGTCCTTAAAAAACCATTTTAAGGTAATAGTCTACACGAATTCCTTTAAATTTTTTGATGACCATCGGTTAAACGACGAAACCTGACTTTAAATGACTTGTAATCAAAGATTTTATAGCTGATATCGACCGGATCGTTATTACTAATACTTAGTTTTGCCAACTTCATTTAAATCAAAAAAAGATATGTACTCCTACCAGGATATAGCCTCGATGATAGATCACTCGCTTTTAAACCCCATTTTTACGGATGATGATATTATAACCGGTTGTGCATTGGCTGATGAATACCAGGTGGCTACTGTATGTGTACGACCGAGTGATGTTAAACTTGCAGATAGTCTTTTGAAAAATAGCCCCGTAAAAGTTACAACGGTCATAGGTTTTCCACATGGCACCACGACCACATTAGCCAAACTGGCTGAATCCCAGGAGGCTATCGACAATGGATGCGAAGAACTCGATGTAGTCCTTAATATCGGTAAAATGAAGAGTGGGAAATATGAATATGTAAAGAATGAATTACAAGCGATCATATCCGTTGCTCATTCAAGAAAGGTAAAAGTGAAAGTAATATTTGAGAACACCTATCTCACTAAAGAGGAAATAAAAACTGCTACGCTGATATGTAATGAAGTAAAACCTGATTGGATTAAAACATCAACAGGATATGCAGGAGGCGGAGCTACCGATGAAGACCTGATCATCATGCGAAGCAATGCAGATGATCATATTCAGATTAAAGCAGCCGGAGGGGTTCGTACATTGGAAAGGGCTATTGAAGTAAAAAAGCTGGGATGTACGAGGTTTGGAGCTACTGCGACCAAAGTCATATTAGATGCTTTGAAAGAAGATAAACCATTTGTGCCGTCATCTGAATCCAACAATAATTATTGAGCTATTTATCTTTGTATTTGTACCATAAATGATCACTCCGGAATTAAAAAATAAGTTGATTGAATGGCAGGCAAGGGAAATTAATTTCATGGCTTTTGTAGGATTCGATGGTTATGTCGACTTCATTCAGAAAGCAGTTAAAACAAATAGTAAAGAAGAGAAAGTATATTTTCAGACACTTCATGAACTAGGTGCACATATTACAAATGCTGCGGGAAAAAGTGCCCAGGTTGAATTAAGTACTCAGGTAAAAAAATTAGGAGGCAATGGACCAATCATGGCTAATGCTTTGGCTAGTCTGGGCATTTCAAATTATTGTGCGGGGACCATGGGATATCCTGTCATACATGAGGTGTTTAAAGAAATGCATCCACGATGTCATCTGCTTTCATTAACCGAACCTGGAATTTCAAATGCCCTTGAGTTTGAAGACGGCAAACTCATATTATCGGAGTTGAGTGCATTTGACCAGCTTGATTTTTCTTTCATTCAACAAAGACATGGTGCCAATTACCTTGATGAAGCCTTACAGAAAAGCAAATTGATATCGATGGTTGACTGGGCCAATCTGCCCCTATGCACATCGATGTGGGCTCAGCTTTTTGAACATCTTAAATCATTATTAACAGATCAAAAAATATTTTTCTTTGATCTATGCGATCCGAGCAAAAAAACATCACAAGAAATTCAAGAGGTCCTGGATGTAATCAGTCAATTTAAAGTATTGGGAACTACCATAATGGGACTTAATGAAAATGAAGCAAGGAAAGTATTTAAAGCTTTAAGCGGAGAAAAATCTTCAGACAATGATTATGATGATTTTTTGCCTTCGGATGACCTTCAGAAGATCAGTGAATATATTTTTAAAAAAATGCAGATAGATGCCTTAATGGTTCATCCTGTTGATCGTACTATCCTGGTGACACCCGGTGATTCCTATATGCAATCTGGAAAAGTAATCACACACCCCAAATTATTAACCGGAGGTGGAGACAATCTTAACGCGGGGTTTTGTTTTGGTTTATTACTCGGTTGTACCTGGGAAGAATCTATGGAATTGGGGATGGCTACATCCGGGGCATATGTACAAAATGGTGTAAGTCCGGATATAGATACTCTGATCGCTTTTATGGAAATTTGATTATCTCGTATGTTTGTTCACACTTTATGTTCCACCACTTCAATTGGTTCTTCGATATTTAAGTCGGCAAGATTGAAGTAAAGAATATAAACCTAAATTTTAGTTACCGAATATCCAGGATCTAGGACAGGATGTGCCAAAATACTGGTCGAGCAGCAAAATGTATACTTGGAAAACGAATCAATTGTCCGTGAAAATACATTGACA
>JBDTUE010000219.1:0-7236 GCA_040007895.1 Saprospiraceae bacterium
GAATTTCCACTAAAATTTAATTCGTATAATTCGCGAAATTCGTGGATAAAACTTTAGTCCCTAATTACCACTCCACCCATTCTCCTTTCGGATGTACCCAGGTAGAAGAAACCGGTTTTTCAGTAAACATTTTATACAAACCTGAATTTTGAAATTCGGAACTCATATAGTGTTTCATCATTCCTTCTGCATTCATCCAGATATCAAGACCTAATACTTCTAAAGATTCCGGTGATCCGGGATTAGCAATACGAACATAAAATTCATGTGACAAAATTCCGTTTGCTCTTCCGGCTTTAATCGTATTGGCTATTGCAGTATTATGAATGGCTTCTGCTTCTTCAATGGATTTTACTTTGCCTCGAACGATGCCTACGATCCGGTTATGGTTTCCTGTAGGAGCTGGAAAATTACAATGAAGAAAACCATCTAATTTTTTCCATACGACCGCATCCCTGGTTTCAAACATCATAGCAGCGCCACCTTGTACTTGTGGATCACTAAAAAATTGATTTAAACCTTCGAGATTATTCCAGACATCAAGGAATAGTAAATCTCCTTTAAAATTAGTAGCAGCATCTAAAGGCATATAAGTCATATGACTCATATCTCCGAGGTATTTAGCACCGGCTACTCCTTCGGGATGACCAGCCGTCTGATTGTGAAGTGTACAAGTGTCTTCGATAGAACTTGGTTTTACTTTACCCATGATAGTGAGTAAACTAAAATTCATTGTTGAATTCATATTTTGTTTTTGATTTGTGATTGAATACTTGTATGACGGATTGTATATTCTTAATAGGACATTTCTCAAAAAATTAATTTCTACTCGTCGTGTAGTCTAGTGTGTTTCTATTTTATAATTCGTGCATTCCAGCTCTTTGACTGCTGTGATAGGATAGAACTAAGGTTTTAATTATGGTGTTGCCCTAACCCCTAAAGGGAACCAAACTCTTACACTTCAACATTGCTGCCATTTATCTTACATCATTGTAAAGCATAAAAATATACTATCATCGTTTTTTATTATGAGGAAATTAGAGCCGCGGGACCTTAATAAAACCTTCTTAAAAAATTACTGTACACATTATTCCTTTGTGTAACTTTCGACAATGGAAAGCACGTACGACGCTATTGTTATCGGCTCCGGCATTTCCGGAGGTTGGGCTGCAAAAGAACTTTGTGAAAAGGGATTAAAGACATTAGTTCTTGAACGTGGCCGTGATATCAAACATATCAAAGATTATCCTACGGCAACGATGGCGCCCTGGGATTTTAAATGTCGAGGTGAAGTAGACAGAGACTATGTGGAAAAAAATCCCTTGATTAGTAAAGCCGCAGGATTTGGTGACGATACTAAACATTTTTTTATCCAGGATGCTGATCATCCTTATATCCAGGAAAAACCATTTGATTGGATTAGAGGATATCAGGTTGGTGGTAAATCATTGATATGGGGCAGAGCCTGTCAGCGATGGAGTCATTATGAATTTACAGCTCCCGAACGCCAAGGATATGGTATGAACTGGCCTATTGGTTACGAAGATGTAGCTCCATGGTATAGCCATGTTGAAAAATTTATTGGCGTATGTGGCACAAAGGATGGTATTGAAGCTATGCCGGATGGTGAGTTTCTTCCTCCATTCGGATTAAATTGTGTGGAAACGTATATGAGGGATAAGATAAAAGAATTTTATCCTGATCGGTATTTAGTGGATGCGCGCTGGGCTCATATTACTAAAGCGGAGCCAATACATCTCGAACAGGGACGAGGCAATTGTCAAGCTCGTAATTTATGTATGCGTGGTTGCCCGTTTGGAGGTTATTTTAGTTCGGTTTCTTCAACATTGCCCTGGGCTGCTAAGACGGGTAATCTTACGATGAGACCACATTCAGTAGTTCATTCGATCATATATGATGAAGCTACCCAAAAAGCGACTGGTGTAAAAGTTATTGATGCTATCACAAAAGAGGAACATGATTACAAAGCCAAAATAATTTTTGTCAATGCATCTGCATTAAACTCCAACCTGATTTTGCTCAATTCAAAATCACATAGATTCCCTCATGGACTGGGCAATGATCATGACCTGCTAGGAAGATATGTAGCTCATCACAACTACCGCTCAGGAACGGGAGCGGACGTAGATGGATTTGAGGATAAATATTACTATGGTCGCAATCCCACTGAACCAATCATTGCTAATTACCGGAACCTTGGTAAACAGTCCATGGACTTTGTAGGCGGATATACCATCTTCACTGCTGCTTATAGATCGAGGGGGAAAGAAATAGATGGACCACAGTTTGGAGAAGATTTTAAAAATGCAATGGGTCAACCGGGTGGTTGGCATACGTATATGTACATGCAAGGTGAAACTATACCGAAAGCTACTAATCATGTAAGACTAAGTGAAACTGAAAAGGATCAGTGGGGTATACCTTTACTTATTACTTCAGTGGGATATGATGATAATGACACCCGGATGGTGAAAGATTTTATGCAGGAGAGCCATGCTATGATGGATAAGGCTGGTTGTAAAAATATTTCATCCCGTGACAATCATCAGGCTCCGGGCCTTGACATTCATGAGATGGGAGGTTGCCGGATGGGATCATCCACTAAAGATTCGATGTTAAATAAATTCAATCAAATGCATCTATGCAAAAATGTATTTGTTACGGATGGAGCTTGTATGACCAGTACCGGTAATCAAAGTCCGTCGATTTTGTATATGGCTTTGACTGCACGAGCTGTCGATAGGGCTATAGATGAGCTTAATAAGCGTAATCTGTAGCCCGAGGCTATTAAGTGAAAGGGTGACTTCAAGTCACCCCTTCACTTGAGAAAAGTCACCCCTTCACTTAGAAAAATTTCCCATAACTTGTAAAAGATTTATTGAAACCAATTCAGGTATCATTTGCGTATTCGGGTTATTTAATTTAAACCTTATCGTAAATGAAAAAAAATTTGTTTATCCTTTTGCTGGCAATTCCATCTTGGGGTTTTGCTCAGATTGGACTTAAAGCAGGAATCAATTTTGCTAACATCACCAAAACTGCAGCTTTAAATAATAGCAACCGGTCCGGTTATCATCTGGGAATCTTTATTGCATCACCTTATAACAGGATCTTTGGATTTGATACGGAATTGTTATACTCCAGGCAGGGATATAATTATAAGACCAATACCAATACCGGAAATGTAAACCTGGATTATATCATGTTTCCTCAATACATGTCTATCAACATCACCAAGTTTGTATCTGTTTTATTCGGAGGCCAGATATCGTACTTACTCAATGCAGCTGTTGATAGCACAGGCACTACAGGTAATCAGGCAGCCGATGATATTCTGAAATATTATAAACGACTTGATTTTGGATATGGGGGTGGTGCGGAGATTCATCCTGTAACCGGTTTAATTATCGGAGCAAGATTCAATATCAGTTTTGGAAATTTATTTAGCAATCTAAGTGACCCTGCAAATACAAATCCACCTTCATTTATTCCAAAAGTAAATGTGAAAAATAATTTGTTTCAGATTTACACCGGTTGGAAATTCGGAAAATAGAAGTGAAGGGGTGACTTTTCCATTGGATCCCTTCGGGAGAGTCACCCTTTCACTTTAAGGATCCCTGTGAGAGTGTCACCCTTTCACTTTAATAGTCTGTCAAATTCTCCTAACTTCGGTTCCTTTAATAACCAGCTTAAGTATTATGCTAACTTCCTACAACAGATTCCTGTTCCTTATCCTGTTACTAATTCCTTCTATAGGATCAACACAGGTAGGTCTTAAATTCGGACTCAATTTTGCCAATGTCACCAAGACCTCTGATTTTAATAGTAGCAGTCGTTCCGGTTTTCACGGTGGTATTTTTATGGCTACTAATCCCGATAAAATAATCGGCGCTCATATCGAATTATTGTATTCAAAACAAGGCTATAATTTTAAAGACAAAAATAATTCGGGCTCTGTCGATCTTAATTATCTTCTTATTCCTGCTTACATATCCTTTAATTTTACCCGTTATCTTTCTATAATGGGAGGATTAAATATTGCTTACCTGATCCAGGCTGGTGTGGATACGATCCCTTCAACCACCGGAGGCACTTCCGGGATTAAGATTTCTGACTACTTTAAAAAGCTTGATTTTGGATTTGGAATAGGAGCGGAGACTCATCCATTAAGTGGTTTGGTGCTAGGTGCAAGACTTAATTATAGTCTTGGTAATTTAGTCGATTACGTCAATGATTCGGATAATTTCAGTAAAGAAAATTTTATTCCAAAAGTAAATGTGAAGAATAATTTATTCCAGGTTTATGTAGGCTGGTTGTTTGAACAATACTATAGGTAAACTTATATCACAAGTTAATTTTGAATTAAGCAAATACGATCTGACTGTAACCCGACATTATTCCAAATCTGCAACATAAATATTTTTTACTTGCGGATAAATATTGATTCTTTAACCTCACTTATTTTACTTTCGATAAAATAAGGCCTTGGTTAATATCGCCCGCAGCTGTCTTAATTCCTTTAATTTTCATATCCCAAATTTGACAAAACCCAACTTACCTACCATGAAAAATTTTGAGACCTCTCTTCGAAATCTTACTATAGCACCCTATATCGTCAAAGCTACCGCCTTGATAGGCATACAACGCAAGTCAGGCAGCAATATGTTTAGACATCAAATCAGCACCTTTGGTATTTTATTGGATTACAAGATTACCGATCCGGTAGTCCTGAAAGCTGCTCTAATCCACGACCTATTTGAAGATGCCGGAAATATGCCTGGCGTGACTGAAGATGAAATCAAAAAACTGGATGCGGATGGACCTGCTGTTTATGATTTGGTGATGGAAGTTTCAATCCGTCGGATACCTGGAGGAGGCAAAGAGCCAAAATCAGAATTTTTGTTGCGTATTATGAAATCAAATAATATGCGGGCTAAAGTTTTGAAACTCGCTGACCGAATAAGTAATGTTGAATCCCTTGGATTTGTACACGATCTTATTTTTGTAAAAAAATATATACAGGAAACAAAAGATTTAATATTGCCTTTTGCTCAGTCAATCAATGCAGATATGTATAAAGAACTTTTTGATTTGGTAGAAAATCGCAGTAAAATGATCATTGGTATGTAGCTTGAATTATTTCTTTCTGTTTAATTCGTAGTCTTCTTTTTTGGCAATAATAGTTTTTAAAAAATAATCATATCTGAAATGTCGAATTTTAAAACAGCAAAATCTTTATGAATAACTATCTGGCATAGCTTTGTTATTTTAGAGTATTTTTACATCAAATAAATGGTCAAATAAAGATGCTCAAAAAAACATTTAACGTTATCATCGAACAAGGTGTTGATGGCTTTTTAATTTCAAATGTTGTTGAATTACCCGGATGTCATACACAAGCAAAGACCTACGATGAACTTTATAGTAGGACCAAAGAAGCTATTGAGTTATATCTTGATGAAAAAAAGAAATTTAAACCTCAAGTCCGATTTGTGAGTTTGCAACAAATTTCAATATAACGCATGTCCAGGCTACCCCTGATTACAGCCAAAGAACTGATTAAAATACTTTTGCACCTTGGTTTTGAAATGAAAAGACAAAAAGGAAGTCATAAATTTTACAAACATAAGGATGGAAGGACCACTGTGATTCCAGATCATGGTAAAGAAAAATTAGATCGGGGGTTATTGAATAAAATTATCAAACAGGATTTGATGATGTCAATAAAGGACTTTTTGAATTCTTAAATCACTACTATGACCTAATAATCCATTTTCTAAAAGGGTGAGATTATTTCAAATTTTTAATTCCGGGATTTATTATTATTTCATCCTTCAAAAAACGTATTTTTATTCCTTCAGCATTCTTGCCAAATCATTCTATCAAATTAAATTAATATGGATCAGCGCATCATTAATCTTTACGACGAATACACCCACAAACCCTTATCCAGGCAAGAATTTCTATCCAGGCTCACAGCCTTGGTAGGAAGTACTGCCGGAGCAATGGCTATATTGCCGATGATCGAAGTGAATTACACTCATGCCCGGATGACTACGGATGAAGATTTGTTTACAGAAAACATTACCTATCCTGGAGTACCCGGTACGATGTCAGCTTATGTAGCCCGACCAAAAGAATCTAAAAAATATCCGACCGTAATCATTATCCATGAAAATCGTGGGCTGAATGCCCATATAGAAGATGTTGCACGGCGGGCTGCTCATGCAGGTTTCCTTGCGATAGCACCTAATGCATTGTCAGCATTGGGTAAAACCTATGCCAATGAAGATGATGCCCGCAATGCATTCAAAGACTTGAAAAATGAAGATAACCTTGCAAATTTTATTAAAGCATGTGAAATAGCTAAATCAAGAAGTGATAGCAATGGGAATCTGGGTTGTGTAGGATTTTGCTGGGGCGGTGCGATGTCAAACAGCCTTGCTGTGGCGGTACCGGATTTGAAAGCTGCTGTTGCATTTTATGGTCGACAACCAGCTGCAGAAAATGTTCCTAAAATTAAAGCTGCCCTTCAATTGCATTATGGAGGATTGGACGAAGGAGTCAATGCAGGTATTCCTGCTTATGAAGCAGCTCTGAAAGAAAACCATATCCGCTATGAACTGTATATGTACGAAGGAGCTCAACATGCGTTTCATAATGATACAGCCCCGACCAGATACAACGAAGTTGCTGCTAAACTAGCCTGGCAACGTACGCTTGATTTTTGGGGTAAATATCTAAAGTAGGCCATGGCAAACTTCGAAATCACAAATTAGGCGCAGTTTTTGTGTACAAATCAATAGTAAAAGATTATTTTTGCAGCCATGTTAAATCATTCAGTACATCACCACCATCATTTGCCACCGGCAAAAGGGTAATGGTATGTCTTGAGTGAATAAAAAATATAAAACCAAAGGCTTGCCGATACCGGTAAGCCTTTTTTATTTGTAGTTATGAACAGATTAAATATAGCGATTCAAAAATCAGGCAGGATGCATGATGATTGTATGGTCTTGTTAAGAGATTGTGGATTGAAAATAGATTCAGGAACCGATCAGCTAAAGACCAGCGCAGTTGGATTTCCATTGGATATCTTATATCTGCGGAATGGGGATATACCGGAATACCTGCAGGATGGTGTAGTGGACATGGCCATCTTAGGTGAAAATACCGTCATTGAAAAAGGAAGTAAAGTCGACAAAGTGATGTCCC
>JBDTUE010000220.1:0-7225 GCA_040007895.1 Saprospiraceae bacterium
GGATCCAGCATAATGCCCCACATAGAGATTGGAAATTTAGGTGATTGCTCGTCCTGGGCTATTAAGAACTCTTCCCTTTTATCTTTACTGAGTTCTGTGAATGGTTTTTTAAATTTTTGAATACATTCTGTTTGAAATGTATTCATTCCCTCAATCAGGTTTTTTTTATCCGCTTCCGTCAACAATTGAGCATATAATTGATCAATGAATTGTGGTACACCTATTGATTTAGCACCAGGTGTTTTTGTTTCTGGTAAAATCGTTTCAGCAATCTCGGAAATTAATGATGCTTGTTCTTCATTAAAAAAAACTGGCGACCAGCCAATAGAAGTTTGATCTTGACAGGATGATATTAATTGAAGTACGGCAGCAGAGCTTACAGCATACCCAAGTAGCGCCGTAGTTTGTTTTATATATTCTCTGCGATTCATTTTGAATATTGCAGTTTTATAGATTCTTATTTTTCATTTGATGAATAGCGTGATCTACAGCTCTCGCTGTGAATGCCATGTAGGTGATGGATGGATTGACACAATTAGAAGAAACCATAAACGATCCATCCGTGACATACAAATTATTGACTGCATGTACCTGATTCCATTTATTCAAAACGGATTTTTTAGGATCATTACCCATACGGGCTGTCCCCATTTCATGTACACCATTACCCAGGCCACCAATATTATCAAATGTTTTTACATTCTTAAATCCGGATACTTCAAGCATCTCTGCAGCATCGGCTTTGATCTGAGGTCTCATCTTCATTTCATTTTCTCCATGAGATGCATCAAAAACAATTTGAGGAATACCCCATTTATCTGTTTTATCCTTGCTCAGATACATCTTGTTATTATGGTCCGGTAGTACTTCACCAAATCCCATCAGACTCATTCTCCAATTGCCCGGCTTAAAGAGTTTTTCTTTAAAATCTGCTCCCACCAAGGATTGATCATTACCTCTGTTCCATCCACTTCTGCCACTATCACCCTGGTATCCAAAACCTCTTAAAAATTTAGGATTGTTTGATTTTTGATCAATGTTCGTGTATTTGGGAATGTAAATTCCGGTAGGTCTTTTCCCTTTATAATATTGATCCTCCATACCATCATAATCACCCATGGCGCCTACATGATAATGATGATCCATGATATTATGACCAAGCTCACCGCTATCATTACCCAAACCATTCGGAAAACGTGCCGATGTAGTATGAAGTAAGATCTGAGCAGAAGCCGGAGCTGAAGCACATAGGAAAATGATATTAGCAGAAAATTCATGTGTGCTCATATCATTACTATCTATGACATTCACCCCCGTGACTTTATTTGTTTTGTCATCGTAGATCAGTGAATGAACAATCGAGTCAGGTCTTACAGAGAGATTACCAGTACGATTAGCTGCTGGAAGTGTTGCAGAATTGCTGCTGAAATAAGCACCGAATGGACATCCCCTCGAGCAACGATTTCGCGTCTGGCATTTACCTCTTCCGAGTTCAAGATGCCAGGGTTGTGGATCTGTAAGATGAGCTACTCTTCCAATGGTGACTATCCTTCCGTTTAATTTTTCAGATACTTTTTTCTTAAATTCCTTTTCAAGGCAATTGAGTTCAAAAGGTGGTAAAAATTCTCCATCCGGTACATGCGATAATCCAAGTTTTTCGCCGCAGATGCCTACGAATTTCTCTACATAACTATACCATGGCTCTATCTCTTTATACCGTATAGGCCAATCAATACCTATTCCATCTTTTGCATTGGCAGAAAAATCAAGGTCACTCCATCTATAGGTATGTCTGCCCCAGATCAATGATCGTCCACCGGTTTGATTTCCACGGATCCAATCAAATCTCCGGTCTTCCTGGTATGGATTATCTACATCATCTGTAAAAAAGTGTTTGCCACTTTCACCGACAAACCCACTCCGGGTCTGAATATGCTGACGATTACTTTCTTCTGGAGTAAGTGCACCGCGATGAGTCATATCCCAATTATCCTGATTCATGGTAGGATAATCGCGCACATGATTTACTAACCTGCCTTTTTCAAGAACCAGTGTTTTTAATCCATGTTCGCATAATTCTTTGGCAGCCCAACCGCCACTCATACCCGATCCTATTACGATGGCGTCAAATTTGTTCGCCTTTTTGTCGAGTATATTTAAACCCTGCATGGATGATCTGATTTTTATTTGATCATTACTTCGCTATTGCCGTTGCTCGCTTTTCACGAATAACGGTGACTCTTACTTGTCCGGGGTATTGCATTTCTTTTTCTATACGCTGAGAAATCATAAATGCTAATTCATCTGCAAATCCATCCGATACTTTATCGCTTTCTACGATTACGCGCAATTCACGACCGGCCTGCAGCGCATATGCTTTTTGAACACCATCATAAGACATAGCGAGATCTTCAAGTTCTCCGATACGTTTAAGGTAAGATTCAAGGATTTCACGTCGTGCTCCTGGTCGGGCACCTGAAATAGCGTCACAAGCTTGAACAATCGGCGAGATGATACTATTCATTTCAATCTCATCATGATGGGCACCGACTGCATTGATGATGGCCGGATGTTCATTATGTTTTTCGCATAGTTTCATACCAATGATGGCATGAGACATTTCGTTGTCCTCTTCACTTACTTTACCAATATCATGAAGGAGTCCGGCGCGTTTAGCCAGTTTGATGAGTTTAGTATTGAGTCCAAGTTCTGCACACATCGTGGCACAGAGATTAGCTGTTTCTATGGAATGTTTTAATAAGTTCTGGCCATAAGAAGATCTGAATCGCATACGACCAACCATCCATACAAGATAAGGATCAAGACCATGAATATCGAGTTCAATAATAGTTCGTTCTCCGATTTCGCGGATTTGTTCTTCGAGTTGTTTTTTTACTTTAGCTACTACCTCTTCAATACGAGCCGGATGTATACGACCATCTGCAACGAGGCGTTGTAATGATAATCTGCATATTTCCCTTCGTATGGGATCAAAGCTGGAGATCACAATAGCTTCCGGTGTATCATCCACTACGATCTCTGCACCGGTAGCCGCTTCCAAAGCACGGATATTACGACCTTCACGACCGATGATCTGGCCTTTGATATCATCGTTTTCAAGATGAAATACAGAAACGGTATTTTCTATTGTATATTCTGAAGCCTGGCGTTGTATAGTCTGAATCACTATTTTTTTAGCTTCTTTATTGGCATTGACTTTTGCATTTTCAGCAGCATCTTTTACAAATGACATGGCTTCTGATTCTGCTTTTGCCCGGATAGCTTCTATAAGTTGCTCTTTGGCTTCCTGCTCTGTAAGTTTAGCGATATTTTCCAGTGCTTTAACTTGTTTTTCCGTAGAGGCATCGAGTTCTTCTTTTCGTTTACTTACAATCTTGAGTTGTTTCTCGAGATTATCACGGAGCGTATTTAGTTCACTTTCCCTTGATTCAACCGCTTCTGCTTTTCCTTTGAAGTCATCTATTTTTCTTTTAAGATCTTTCTCTGAGCCAACGACATTCATTTCGCGCTCTTTCATTTCCACCATATGATTGGCTTTCTCTTTCTCGAATTCAGAACGCTTGCTGTTAAAGTGATCTTTGGCTTCCTGTATTTTTTTTTGCTTGATTTGCTCGTTTTTGCCTTCAGCTTTTGAAAGAATTTTTTCGGCATTTATTTCAGCTTCATCTACAATCCGTTTAGCTGCCACCTTGGCTTGTTCCAGGATCAGATCTGATTTTGAATTTGAATCCTGTATGAGTTTTTGCTGCGATTTTTTGTTGAGATTAGTAAAAACAACATAACTACCACCTGCACCCGCTAATAAACTAATCAATCCTACTATCCATTCCATAGTATTTGCATGTTTAATAAAAAAAGTTAATTAATGATGAATAAGGGATCGAGCTTAATGAGCAACGATACCATCCAGTATTAAGTCCATCTGATCCAACCGTTCGTGGATATCGGGTGAAATACTTTCTACCCGGGACTCATACAATTTTACAGCCAGGGTCAGGAGGGCCATAGCCATACAATCCTGCCTGTCTTTATGAGGGAATGAAATATGTAGCGATTTGAGGGTTTCATTGACTTCTTCTACAATTTTTTGCATCGATACAGCATCAGGTTCATTGACTTGCAATGAGTAGTTGCGACCTTCGATCATTACTTGCAGTGTTTTCATTGTACCTGGCTATCCTATATTTTTGACCATTTCTACACATTGATCTATCTGACGAATATACTGATCCAGCGTGTGTTCCACCTTTTTATGACTTACTTTGGGTGATTCTGCCTGCTCTGAAAATAGATTGCGTTGGTCCTCCAATTCCCTGATGAGTTTTTCTCTCAGTTTCAATTCCTTATTCAATTTGACATTCTCGTCATGAAGCAATTTATTTTCCTGCCGCAGCAACTCAACTTTTTGAACTACTACTTTGATTTTGTCCTCTAATCGGTCAATAATGGCAGGGACTGCTTTCACGAACAAATATATAATTATTTATTTATAATATATAACATTTTATTTATCTGTGGACTATCTCTGGATTGCCCCAGTTTTTTCACTGAGTTTGGCCTGGATAATGCCCATAGATTTTTCCAAATCAGATTCTTTCAGGGTCTGAGATGGATTTTCAAATATAATACTTATTGCCAAAGATTTTTTGTCTTTTCCAATTCGGTCTTTATCCTCAAATATATCAAAAAGGTCAAAGGATTTTAAATCCGGAATTTTGATGTCCTTCAGCACCGAACTGATCAGATCCCAGCTCACAGACTTGTCTACCAGGATAGCCAGGTCCCGTCGAACACCCGGATATTTGCCTGGCACGGTGATCTTCTCGGATTTCTTATTCTTTTGCAAAGTCCAGACATAATTCCAATCTACCCTTGCAAAATAAACATCAGTCCTCAGGTCAAAACTTTTGGTAAGGCTATCAGCAAGTTTTCCAAATTGCAAGACTGCATTGGATTTAACTTCGACCTGATGGACAAACTCAAAATCGGCATCCTGAATTTCTTTAAAAGCAAATTCAGTTATTCCCCATTTTTCCAGCAATTGGACCAGGATTCCTTTCAGGTAAAAGAACCCTTGTTTGGTTTCTTTTAATTGCCAATGGTGTTCTGCAATGGATCCAGACACATACATTGACAGATAGTCTTTTTCTTCAAACGGCCATTGATCTTCCTGTTTTGTATGATAGGATTTACCAAACTCAAATAATTTTAAATCTGTTTGTTGCCGGTTTTGATTGTATTGAAGCGTACTAAGTCCGCTTCGCAGAATATCGGGCCGCATAACATCCAGGTGTACATTACTGGTATTATTGATATACACTAATCGGTCCGAAGTATATCCCGAAGCGGTCAATACTCTTGACTCCATCAATGAAAGGCCCATCATTTCATTAAATCCAAGATTACAAAGTAGAGCAGACGTCTCTTCTATTAATTGTTGTTTGATACTTGCTTCTGAAGAATTGACAAAGGAAACCTCCATCTTGGATGGCATCGGGACATTATTAAATCCATGAATACGGAGGATCTCTTCAATGACATCAATCTCCCTTTTGACATCTGCTTTATTAGTAGGTACTTTCACTATTACACTCCCATCGGAAGGTTTCGATGGTTGCATTTCAAGCGCGTTCAGAATATTGATAATATGATCATCATTTATATCCTGACCAATAACGGATCTGACGGTATTGAATAAAATTGAAATCGATGCGGGATTTACTTCATTACTATAAGCATCTACAATATCAGATGAAATATGCCCTCCAGCCAGTTCTTTAATCATAGCTGTAGCGACCTTTAGTGCCTTGACAGTAACATTAGGATCTGTACCTTTTTCAAACCGGGTAGCTGCATCGGTACGCAATACATGACGCATACTGGTGCGGCGGATAGAGGAAGCATTGAAGTGTGCGCTTTCAAGGAATATGTTTTGAGTTTGATCTGAAATACCAGAATGCAAACCACCAAATACTCCAGCAATACAAATAGGAGTGGACGTGCTATTACAGATCATTAAATCATCCTGATGCAGGGATCGTTCGATGCCATCTAGTGTGACGAATTTGGTTCCGGAAGGAAGTCTTTTTACCCGGATAACTGGTTTTGTTGAAGGATCATTTTCCATATGATCCATATCAAAAGCATGTAATGGTTGACCGTACGTATGTAAGATGTAATTGGTGATGTCGACTACATTATTAATAGGGCGTACACCGATGGCTTTGAGTTTAGCTTTGAGCGCATCGGGTGATTCTTTAATCGTAACCCCTGAAATACTAATACCGCTATATCGTGGACATCCGATGGAATCTTCAACCAGGACAGAAATCGTATGATCAATATTTTGTGGAATGATTTCCGGTTCAACTGATTTTTTAAAACCTGTATGCCCCGGAGAATGTATTGCATAATATGCCGCAAGGTCTTTGGCCACTCCCATATGACTGGTTGCATCAGATCTATTAGGTGTAAGGTCCACTTCAAATATGGTGTCCTTATATACAGGATAAACATCAGAAGCCGGAGTACCCACTGCAAGATGATCTGGTAAAATAATAATACCGCTATGATCATCACTAAGACTTAGTTCATCTCCCGCGCAAATCATTCCTTCGGAAACTTCTCCACGGATTTTTCCTTTTTTGATTTCAAGTTTCTCTCCTTTAGAAGTGTGAAGGATACTTCCAGTCGTAGCTACTAAAACGCTTTGTCCGGATGCAACATTAGGAGCTCCACATACGATCTGCAATAAAGTGCCTGTTCCGATATCTACTTTGGTGAGATGCAGTCTGTCTGCATTGGGATGTTTTATACATTCAATGATTTTACCAACTACTACGCCGGAGAGACCGCCCGGAATACTTTCATAGGATTGATATCCGTCGACTGCTAAGCCGAGATTAGTAAGTGTCTCTGCTAATTCAGTCGGAGACTGATCTATGGTGATGAATTCTTTGAGCCAATTGAGTGAAATATTCATAGAGGGCGCAAAGATAAGTAATAGCGAATTACGAATTACGAATCTTCCGAATATTTCGAATGACGAATGAGGGATTATGTGCATCGAAATTTATTTCGATGGTATTATTTACGAATTTCTCGAATGACGAATGGAGGAATGACAATTTACAATTTACAATTGACGATTTGACGATTTGACGATTGGCAATTGACGATTTCTCCGAAATCCGAAATCGCAAAT
>JBDTUE010000221.1:0-7218 GCA_040007895.1 Saprospiraceae bacterium
TTTAAAATAGAGAGTTATACACTTTTGTATAACTCTCTATAGACAAATTATAATCCCATGAACATATCCTTTAATTAAAAAGGATCACTGAATACTTTTGATTCAATGATGATTTCAAACTTTTTATTTAAAATCATAATACAATGATCGACTGTTTTCAATGTCATTTCAAAGACATTTTTAAGGCATTGTTATATTATAATTTTTTATAATATAGATGAGATATAACCTTATCGCCTTATTTTAAGAAAAATATATATAGTAAATATTTTTAATGTTTTAAATTAAGCTTATAACACACCACAAATTTGTCTAATCTGTTATAAAATTTAACACATTTTTCTAAAAAGGAGTCCTTAAATCAGGTCTATTTAGGAAAGTGGAGTCAGTCAGAGTGTTTAAAAAAGCAAGAATATCCTCTTTTTGACCCTGAGTGAGGTTCAATTTTCGAATAAATGGATTTTTATTATCCGCAGGAAAACCTCCCGAGCTATAATGATCCAGCACTTCTCCTAAGGTCTTAAATCTCCCGTCGTGCATATAGGGTGCAGTCAACGCAATATTACGCAAGGTCGGCGCCCTAAACATACCATTGTCCAATAACCTCCCCGTAACTTCTCCCCTGCCTTTATCCGGGAAGTCTTCCAGGGTAATTACTTTCTGGATACCATTATTAAAATAGTCTGAAGAAGCCATCAACGGAGAATTATGACAATGGAAACATTCTGCATCCGGCATCCGGCCCCCTGATTTATCGAAGTACATAATAAAACCTCTCTCTTCACTTTCCGTAAAAAATACGCCAGATCCAGGTGTCAGTGCCAGATCAAATTTTGATTTACCACTGCTCACGAAAGTACGTTCGAACTGCGCAATTGCTTTTACTGCTAATTCCCGGTTTATAGAGTCTTTAACTGGGATTCCAAAAGCTTTCCTGAATTCAGTTGGATAATGGTTGCTTCGTTTAAGCTTAGCAATGACATCTGGCCACAACGCGTGCATTTCCAAGGGATCCTCCACAGGTTTCAAGGCCTGTTTTTCCAGTGTTTCGGATCTGCCATCCCAAAATAAACCAACATGCTGGAATCCCGCATCCAGCAAACTCATAGCGCTTCGTCTACCATTTAATTTATCTACTCCTTTGCTTACAGGCAGGCTGTCCGTAAAACCAAGGTTTGCATGATGGCAACTACTGCATGACTGCGTAGAATCCCTGGAAAGGATCGGATCAAAAAATAATTTTCGTCCAAGCTGGATTCCCTCTTTAGTCATTAGATTGTCTAAAGGAATATCAAGATTAGGATAGGTTGAGGGGATTGAAATGGTTACCGCTTCAGGAGCATATGGAATGTTTAATAAACTTCCTGAATCCATTTCAACCGGATCATAATCACAGGATATAGCATAGATAAGTAAACAGATAACTATACTCACAATCCTTGGTTGCATAGTGATGCTCTTAATTCTTGAGTTGAATTGAATTAGCCATCCTTTCACTGAATGAAGTCAATGTTTCAATGTTTGTCGGATTATGATTAAGCGGACTTTTGGTGAGATCAAAAAATTGTCCTGAAACGGTAAAAATGGTTTTAATATCTACATCCAGATGAATGACGATCTCATTATTCTCAATCACTGCAAAAGATTTTGGAATAGTCAACGTCTGCAGGCATTGATCCGTCCCTGTATGAACCGCAAATCCTAAATCAAATGTTTTAGTACCTCCAGTATCTATTACACCTTCTATTTTAGAAAAAATAAAAGAATTCCATGCATCCCAATAATGACTCGTAGAGGATAAAACATCCGATGAATTAAAATCTTTAGGTTGTTTCTTATTTAAAGAAGGAATCACCCCGATAGCTAATTTGATCGCGGTATATTCTCCTGACTTTATATCCCTCAAAGTCAAAACCTGATCCCCTGTGGCAGATGAAGTCAGGTCGATCAATGCATGTTGATCAATATCCAAAATTTCTGAGCTTGAAATAAGTTGAATGCCCGTGATATAAAAATCAAACTTGCTGAACTTTATAGATTGATTTCCAAAATAAGAGTATGGTTTTAATGCACTGAATTGTTCCGCTCCAAAATGACTCGTAAAAGACAAGTTGATAGTACCGGTGGATTCATCATCGGACTTATGACAAGATGTAATAAGGCATATCAGCGCGAATAGCAAGGTGCACTTCATACCTGACCAACGAAGCAGATCAAATTTATATTTCAATGCTGTACTCAAGAGAATGATTAAAATCCAGATACAAAGTTACAGTTTATTCAATTCAATCAAACACTAATGGAATTGCATTCAAGTCAAGTGTTAAAAAGATTATGGGAAAGATGCTACTGTTTTCTTAATGCTCTCTTCTCATTCTTAAAAAGAGTTAATATAGATTGCTAAACTTTAGGGTCAATATTTTCCTGAAACACTTTTTTCAAAATTGATTTCACCTGGATAGAAAATTCTTTATTTTGAATCCAATGATAAAAATTACGGTCTCTTTTAAATACATCGATCACCGGTTGACCAACATATTTTCCAAAATTAAATACCATAGCTCCTTCTGCATTATACTTCAACCGATGTGTAACATCTACCATGTTTTGATCATTGGTAAACTGATGTAGCGATTCGATGTTTCTTTGAACAGGTGCTGGATATTCCTTGCCTTCTTCATCAATCAGATTCTGATTTTCATATTTCTGGATCTGCCCTTTAAAAATCTCAACGATTGCTTTTGTATCAGCTAATGCATCGTGTGCCGATTCCATTTCTTTACCACAATAAAATTTTAATGCAGCTTTGAGCGTGCGCGGCTCCATTTTATGAAATATTCGCTGCACATCTATAATTTTTCTAGATGTTATATCCCACGTTTTACCGGCCCGGTTAAATTCCTCCATCAATAGTGGAATGTCCAGTTTATAGGAATTATAAGCTGCCAGATCAGCCTTACCTATAAATGAATGAATCTCATCTGCCAATTGTAAGAAAGTAGGTTTTCTGGCAATCATGGACGAATCAATTTTGTGGATGGCGTAGGCTTCTTCGGTTATTGGAACTCCGGGATTGATGTATTGATTCCATTCGAGGATAGACCCGTCCGGTTTGCATTTAATCATTGCCAATTGCATTATCCGGTCTCGCAAAAAATTGGGTCCGGTAGCTTCTAAATCTAAAAAAACAAGATCATTCTGTAGGAAATCGAGATCCATGGTATACTATTTTGGAGGTCCGTTTCTTATATATTAATAATTACCGGAATATAATTGATTCAATGGTTATTTTATTTTATCCATCATGCCTTCTTCAACCGCCTCTTGGCGGATGCCATGAAGTTGGATTGGTTTTTTTCGTTTACGGGTCCTGATATTGAGAAATTCCACAAACAATGAAAATGCTATAGTAAAATATAGGTATGCTTTTGGTATTGTACCTATTTCATTTCCTAAAACTTCAAAATTGGCCTGGTGAGCTCCTTCGGCAATCAGCATAAAACCAATCAGAATAAGAAAGGATAACCCCAACATTTGAATACTTGGGTGCTGATTTACAAAATTTCCAACCGGTCCTGCAAACCACATCATGATTAATATGGAAACCACTACCGCCATGATCATAATGACAATGTCTTTAGTCAACCCGATAGCGGTGAGAATGGAATCAAATGAAAATACAAGATTGATCAGGGAAATCTGCCAAACCGCTGTTGTCAGTTTTTGATAAACTTTTACATTTTTATGACCAGCAACAGGGGCATCAATTCCTTCAAGTTTTTCAAAGATTTCAGAAGTTGCTTTGTATAATAAAAATATCCCGCCCGCTATCAGGATCAGACTTTGAATAGAGAAGCCGCCGGAAGTAATCTTATTTTCAAAACTAAAGAGAGGTTTCTGCATGTGCATAAATGCAGAAATTCCAAATAAAAGCAATATCCTGAATAACATCGCAATCAATAGACCCCAGTTTCTCGCTTTGCGTTGATCCTCTTTGGCCAACCTGGAGGAAATAATAGTGATAAAAATAATATTGTCAATCCCTAATACAATTTCCAAAAAAGTAAGAGTAACAAGACTTATCCATACGTTACCTGAAGTGAAATCCGGTATGGTCATAGAAACTTAAAATGGTTATTTGGCAAATGTAATCATTAAAGAATATTACAAATTTAAATAAATGCCATTTTAGTAAAAGAACAGATCTTCTTTGGTTATTACCGGATAGTTCAAACATTGGTATTAAAGATGGTAAGTATTAGTTTTTTAAATATGTTGGTTAAAATCTAAAAAGGTGGAAACAATTGGTTTAATACTTCGTTCTATCTTTGTATTTTAAGATAATCCAAATCCCTATGAAATTTTTGACTTTGGCTTTCGGTCTGATTTTAATGACCTTCCGCCTTCAGGCCCAGACAAACGTTCAAAAATTCGTTTTGATTGAACACTTTAGCAATACCTGGTGTCCGATCTGTGCCGGTAGAAATCCTGATTTTTACGCGACTATTCAGAAATACTCAAAAAACGTACATCAGATTTCAATTCATCCTCCTTACCCATACAGCGGATGTCCATTATATCAATACAATAAAACTGAAAATCAGGAAAGAGCAAACAGCTATAATA
The DNA here is from genome assembly GCA_040007895.1 of Saprospiraceae bacterium. GTDB lineage: Bacteria > Bacteroidota > Bacteroidia > Chitinophagales > Saprospiraceae > JADJLQ01. Next base: position 4,627 of record JBDTUE010000221.1, read on the forward strand.
TTCAAGGCACACCTGCTGTTGTTTTAAACGGTGGAAGCATTATGGGTGGAAGTCCGTTATTGACGGAAGATGCCTTGATAAAAGAAATAGCTAAGACCAGCCCATTATCGGTATTAGTTTCCGAATCTGGTGCCGGCGCTTCACGATCAGCTACAGTGACATTAAAACCCAATGGAAGCATTAATGGAGATCTAAGGCTTATAGCTATTATCGTCGAGCGAAATGTAAAGTTTACTGCCTCCAATGGTGAACTGGATCATTTTAATGTCATGCGCAAATACCTTACACCGGTGTCCGGACAAAAAATTTCCATCACAGATGCAACTGAAAAAAAATATGTCTTTAATTTTAAAGACTCCATAGGTTGGAAACCGGAAGAAGCATATGTACTTGCTTATGTTCAAAATGCCGGAACCCACGAAGTCCTTAATTCAGGAACTAAATTTGATAATGTAACCACTTCGCTGCTTCCCGTAGCTTCAGTACTGCCTTTAAAAGTTTACCCAACATTGGCCATTGACTATATCAATATTGAGCTTCCGATATCAGGCAATAAGTCGTGGGAAATCATTGACGTTAATGGACAAACTATACAAAAAGGTCATTTTAATGATTCAAAAGCATCAAAACTCTCCATACTTTCTTTGAGCCATGGGTTATATTGGATAAAATTGGATGCCGGCAATACTAATTCTTATGTTGCCAAATTTATCAAGGCCTGAACTTAGATTTATCGAAATTGAATCTTTCCCGCTGATAACATTATTTTATCCGTAGATAAGAGTCGTCTATACGCTTAATGGCCACTCCTGCAACCTACTTTCACGGACAGGACTCATTAATGCTATATGAAGCTTCTCCTTTCTACTATTTTCATCCTTTTTCTATGCTGTTTTATGTATGCTCAAAAAGGAGTGGATACTACGCAATTGGATTTAAAATCCTTTGCTAATACACTGGCTGGAAATGAAACTAATAATTACAAAAAAGCTGAAAATGTACTTCATTGGTTGAGCAATCATTTCGATTGGTTATACACCGATTATGAGAAAAGGACGGTCAAAGAAATCATGGTAAGAGGCGGGGGTAATTGCTTTGAACTTTCAGTGGTATTTATAGCTTTGATCAAAGAACTAGGTATAACGTATCGCCCTATAGCAGAAATAAATCTTCATATAGAGACTCCGCGACGACAGGTAGATGCGGCCAGGATGGTTAAAGAAAAAGGTAACCGAATGTCCGTCTTTGGATTTAATCATAACGACCACCGATGGATTGAAGTGTACAATGATGATACCAAAGAATGGGTACCCGCAGATCCTACCATGGGATTGATAGGACTGGAATGCTGGTTAAAAGCGAGAGCGTGGTATGGTCCACGAAAAACCATCAACCAGGAGTTTTCTGACGATATGATTGTTCCGATTGGAATATTTGTAGTAGGAGACAAAGGGAAGATGATTGAAAACAGGACATCCTTTTATGTAGTGGAGTCTCTAGACAATTTGTATCAAAATAAACTTTCCAGGTCAGTTTATTGGCATGCCTGGAAATCAGGCATAAGCTCTATTAGTGAAAAGTGTCGCCAGGCATTCATGGGAGAAATCAACCTGCATGAATCGCAAAATGAAATTAAAAATCTTGGTGAAATTTATCGCAAGATGAAAATTGAAAATCAATAAAAGAATTTTGGTTAAGTTTTCAAATGCAATTTACCATCTTCCAATATCAGTATTTTATCACATTGATCAGCAAGGTCTGATTGATGGGTCACGATGACAAAAGTCTGTTGAAAATCATTGCTGAGTTTCCGGATCAGTTGATGGAATTCTTCAGCGTTTTTCTGATCAAGATTACCGGTAGGTTCGTCGGCTAAAATAAGGGCCGGACTATTAAATAATGCTCTGCAAATAGCAGCCCGTTGTTGTTCGCCCCCTGAAAGTTGAGATGGCTTTTTATGCTTATTGGATTCAATTCCAAAATAACGCAATAACATATCTGCCCTTGATTCAATGAATGTTTTGTCTTTACCGGCTATGAACGCAGGCATACTGATATTTTCATTCAAATCAAACTCTGGCAAGAGGTGATGAAACTGAAATACAAACCCGATCTGATTATTTCTAAATTCAGCTAATTTGTTAGAATTTAATGATTTAGGATTTTCGCCTGCAATAATCAATTCTCCAGTGTCTTGTTTGTCCAGTGTACCTATTATATGCAACAAAGTGCTTTTTCCTGAACCTGACTTACCCATAATGGCAATGACCTCCCCTTTGAAGACATTTAAATCCAGGTCTTTAAGGACAGATACAGTATCATACGATTTACTTATTCCTTTTGCTGAGATTATTTCCTGCATGTAATAGGACAAATCTCCCACTTTTTTGCAGTATATTGAATATTTCATAATAAACCTTGTGTTTTCGTCGAACTATAATGACGAAAGTGGGGTACTTTTACGTTTAAGGTAGGTAAAGTGAGAAAATTGTCGCAGTTACCCTAAGGGGTGAGCGGGTAATCTTCTGGACATATTACTTTCACATTAATAACCAAATCGATTTTTTTAACCATATTTGCGAGTCGCTTTAA
>JBDTUE010000222.1:0-7193 GCA_040007895.1 Saprospiraceae bacterium
CGGACCCCCGTCAATTCCTTTGAGTTTCACCCTTGCGGGCGTACTCCCCAGGTGGCTAACTTATCGCATTTGCTTGGATGCTCCGCCTGACGGCCGAACATCGAGTTAGCATCGTTTAGGGCGTGGACTACCAGGGTATCTAATCCTGTTCGCTCCCCACGCTTTCGTGCCTCAGCGTCAATATAGGTCTAGTCAGCTGCCTTCGCAATCGGTATTCTATGGCATATCTATGCATTTCACCGCTACTTGCCACATTCCGCCAACCTCGTCCTAATCCAAGCCCGCCAGTATCAAAAGCAATCCCACAGTTAAGCTGTGGCCTTTCACTCCTGACTTAACAGGCCGCCTACGCACCCTTTACACCCAGTGATTCCGGATAACGCTTGCACCCTCCGTATTACCGCGGCTGCTGGCACGGAGTTAGCCGGTGCTTATTCTTCAGGTACCTTCAGCTCTCTATAAATAAAGAGGTTTATTCCCTGATAAAAGCAGTTTACAACCCATAGGGCCTTCTTCCTGCACGCTGGATGGCTGGATCAGCCTTGCGGCCATTGTCCAATATTCCTTACTGCTGCCTCCCGTAGGAGTCGGGTCCGTGTCTCAGTACCCGTGTGGGGGATCATGCTCTCACACCCCCTACTGATCATTGTCTTGGTGAGCCGTTACCTCTCCAACTAACTAATCAGCCGCACATCCATCCTTTACCTCCCGAAGAATTTATTACACAAAACATGCGTTTCGTGTACACTATGAGGGGTTACTCCTAGTTTCCCAAGGCTATCCCCCAGTAAAGGGTAGGTTATGTACGTGTTACTCACCCGTGCGCCACTCGCCATCAATAATATTGCTATCATTATGCTGCCGTTCGACTTGCATGTATTAAGCCTCCCGCTAGCGTTCATCCTGAGCCAGGATCAAACTCTCCATTGTCATGACTCATTAATTTCGTATATGTACCTTTCCTTCCTCTATCTCCCTACTTGTCAAAGAACTTTTTATCTGAGATTTTTCATCTCAACCGCTCTCCTTTTGATTGCGGAACGCAAAGATATAAATAATATTTAATATCCAAGCTTTTTTAGAAAAATAATTTTATTTTTCTTTCTCTTCTATTGTATTATTTTCTTCAGCATCATTTGCTGTAGTATTCTTCAATTTCTCCTGAAGTGCAGTGAATCCTGCTAACTCTCCTAATGTAGTTTTTTCACTCTTTATATTTAATGTCTTAGTTGCTTTAGATGCAACTTTCTTTTCATCTTCTACAGTATCAGTAGACTTAACTGATTTGTTTGCTTCTTTCTTGATGTCTTCGAGATACCTCGTATGAGAAACTAATATTCTCTTATCATCCCGGTTAAACTCAATGACTTTAAATGTAAGTACATTCTCTACATCTGCATATGCACCATTATCTTTCTTAATTTGCTTTTGTGGAGCATACGCTTCAAGACCATATGGTAATTGTACTACCGCACCACCTTTATCATCTTTACGAATTACAGTCGCTTCATGATAAGATCCTACAGGGAATACATTTTCAAAAGTATCCCATGGATTTTCTTCAACTTGTTTGTGCCCTAAAGAAAGCTTTCTGTTTTCTTTATCTATATCAATTACGGCGATATCTATTTTATCACCAATACTTACAAATTCTGAAGGATGTGAAAATCGTTTGGTCCAGCTTAAATCACTTATATGAATCATCCCGCCGATACCGTCACTTAACTCTACAAACACACCATACGGAGTAAGATTTTTTACTGTACCGGTATGTCTGCTATGCAATGGGAATAGTTCTTCAATTTTAGTCCAGGGATCTTGTGAAAGTTGTTTTAAGCTTAAAGACATCTTTCTTTCGTCTTTATCTATAGTAACTACTTTAGCTTCGAACTCCTGGTTCATTTGGAAAAATTCTCTGGCATTGACTGGTTGATTTGACCAGGAAACTTCAGACACGTGAATTAAACCTTCTATACCCGGATTGATTTCGAGGAATGCTCCGTAATCTTCGATATTGACGATCTTACCTTTAACGATATCACCTTCTTTAACTGTTTCACCTAATACATCCCAAGGATGAGGTTGGAGCTGTTTAAGACCAAGCGATATTCTCTTTTTGTTTTCATCAAAATCCAGAACTACAACATTGAGTTTCTGATTCATAGAAAGTACTTCATTAGGATGGTTTACCCTACCCCATGAAATATCCGTAATATATAATAAGCCGTCTACTCCACCAAGATCCATAAATGCACCGAAGTCTGTGATGTTTTTAACCACCCCTTCCAGTACCTGACCTTTTTCCAATCCTGAAATGATCGCATCCCTTTGTTCTGCGAGATCACTTTCAATAAGTGCTTTATGAGAGATTACGGCATTTTTGATGGTTTCATTTATTTTAACCACTTTAAACTCCATCGTTTTACCAACATACTGATCGTAATCCGTAATAGGTTTGATATCTATTTGTGATCCTGGTAAAAAAGTCTCTAATCCGTTAGCGTCTACTATAAGACCACCTTTAGTCTTGCTAATAACCGTTCCTTTAATAATGGTCCCGTTAGTGAATGAATCCACCAAAGTTTCCCAAGCCTTAAACAACTTAGCTTTTTTCCTGGAAAGTACTAATTGTCCTTTTGCATTTTCCTGGGTTTCTACATAAACATCTATTTCATCACCTATCTTAAGGTCAACTATATCTTTAAATTCATCATAAGGAATTAATCCATCTGATTTAAAATTGATATCTAATACAACATCAGATCCATGTAACGAGGAAACTCTTCCTTTAATGATTTCGTGATCGCCAAGTGTATTGAGTGTTACAGAATATTTTTTTAAATAATCAGTTCTTTCATCCGCTGAATAATACCGGGTATTTCGATTTCCTGCTGACCAGTTGAAATCATCGTGAGCAGATCCCTCTTCTACTGTAACAGGATCTAAAACTAAAACTAATTCATCACCAGGTTCTGGCTCCAAAACATCATCCTCATGCATATCTACAGCAATTCCAGCTTTGGAAATTTCCTGAGACGGGCTTATATTTTCATCCAAATCCTGGATGTCATCTTTTTCTTCCATCATATTTTATGAAGATTTTTAAGTACCTAACGTGTAAAGCGGGGCAAATTTAAAGCAATATTTTCAATCTCAAAGAAAAAACTAAAACTAATTTGAATTTATTTTGACCCGGCATCTCAATTTAGGTGATCTCACGCTCTGAATCATTGTTAATTACCAAAATACATATTAGATCTATGCTTCATCTGTGATCAAATGACTAAAATTAATGATTTGTAAATGACAGAAAAAGAATTCAAGAATTAGGGGTCTGAATCCTCTGTTTAGTTAGAATCAATCAATCGGCCCGATCCTGGTACAAAATAATCCACAAATGGGCTGCCAATAAAATAAATATCGCCAGATCCTCTAAGCCGGACTTTGAAATAGTTCCTTACCTGGATTTCAGCATTTCCACTTGAATATTGAGAAATATTTGTTTTATCTGTTTGTAAGTTGAAACCATAAAAAGTACCAAAACCATCATGCTCAATAAAATGATCATCCGCATAACCTCTTAATCGTAGATCACCAGATCCATGCATGTATGAGCTTAAAGCAGGAGCATCTATATTCAGGTCAATGTCACCGCTTGAACCTACAATCAATTGTACTTCACCCTTGAATCTGAAACGCGAATCATTATAAATATCTCCTGAGCCGCTATTTTCAATTGAAATCAGATCCGGAACAGTAATGTATATGGTTGAATGACCAGAATAACCATAATGTCCATGTTGTGTAATCACAAGTATTTGATTGACTACCCTGAAATCTAAATCTCCCAGAATAATATCCGAACCTTCAAAATCTACAGCATAATTGGATCCTTGTAAAAGGACTATATCCGTAGCTGCATCCTGTCTCAAACTATAAAATTCAGGCACCTGGATACGTGTTTGAATTTGTTCACCTATGTCTTTATTACAAGAAGAGAAAACCAATATCAAAATGGCAGTTGAGTAGTAAAGTTTATTTTTCATAATCAAAAGGTTTAAAAGGTCAACCAATATGAATTGACCGAACAAACCTTAAGAATGTTAGTTAGTAATTCGTTAAATCAGTCGTTGTGCACCATCAAACGCCTAGAACAGGAACTTACCTGATTGATATATTAATTTTTCATCTGCAAAGATTTTCCCACCATCCCTCATATCCGAAATCAGATCGAGATGCAGGCTTGATTCATTTTTTCCACCGCATTGTTCATATGACTGTCCCATCGCCATATGAACGGATCCAGCAATTTTTTCATCAAATAAAATATTTTTGGTAGCCCGTTGAATGTTTTGATTCATACCAATGGCTGCTTCTCCAAATCTTCTGGCACCGGGTATTTCAAGTATTTCGTCCAATACTTCCTGTCCCTGGTCAGCTTTACCTTTAATGATATTTCCTTGTTTTACATCTAGATGAATACCCTGCATCAATCTTTGTTGATAGATAACAGGATAATCGAAATAAATAAATCCCTCGGCTGAATCCTCTACCGGAGAAGTATAAATTTCGCCGCTGGGCATATTTGTCTGCCCATCTGAATTGATCCAGGTGCGGCCATTAACAGAGAAAGAAATATCGGATTTGTTATTAGTGTACCGTATACTTGAAACTTGATTTAAAAAAGCTACATAATCGAGTTGATTCGCAGAAAGCGATCTCCACGAGGCAGCCGGATCCGGATAAAGTAAAAAACAAGCGCCCATTACAAAATCTTCATACTCTCCTAGGCTCATCCCAGCCTCTTTTGCACTGGCTTGCGTAGGATATTGACAAAGTGTCCGGCGCATGGTTTTATTTCCAGTACGCATGCTATACATTTTTTGATACGGCGCTAAAGCCTTTCGCCTGATATCCATCAACAACTTATCCATTGGAAAATATCCTTTCGATTCGAAAGGAGCCCGAATGAATAAATAAGAATCAAAAGTCTCCATGGCTTTGGCATACGCAGGAGATACCCAACGCGATGCTGATTCATGAGCATTTTGATTAAATAAATCTTCCTGGTCTTTAAAGGTTAAACTGACTTCAACTGTTGTATTTCTACATAAAGCACCTTTATACAGTTGGGTAATCAGGGGTTCTGCTAAAGTCGTTGATTGGATAAATACCTGCTGTCCTTCTTTTACCTGCAGACAATAGTCCAGTAATAAATTACTATAGGCAATAAGTTGGCCTTCGGTCATTATCCCCAGGATTTGATTAGATAAGGATATCGTACCACATAAAGTTCCTTAATCAATCGGGTCAAAACTTGTCTGAACGTATCCATATTTTCTTTTTGAGAGGCGGATATAAATACCATCGGATGATTATATTTAGCTTTAATCAACTCCATCATATTATTTTCAAGTTCCTGTCTTTCTTCTTCGGGGAGGAGTTCATCAAACGTGTTTTTTCTATAAGCATCCATTTTATTGAAAACGAGTAAATAAGGATGTTGATCAGCACCAATATCATGAAGGGTTTCATCTACCGTACGAATATGATCTTCATATTGCGGATGGGAAATATCTATCACGTGAATAAGTAAGTCACATTCCCGGACTTCGTCCAGTGTAGATTTAAAACTTTCAATCAAATGATGAGGTAATTTGCGAATAAAACCGACTGTATCTGACAATAAAAAAGGCATGGTATCAAAAAAAACTTTTCTTACTGTTGTATCGAGCGTAGCAAACAGTTTGTTTTCAGCCAGTAAATCCGATTTGCTTAAAAGATTCATTAGGGTGGATTTGCCTACATTGGTATAACCTACGAGAGCAGCGCGGATCAACTCTCCCCTGTTATGCCTTTGGGTTAATGATTGTTGATCTATTTTTTTTAATTTCTCTTTAAGTAAAGCGATCTTATCTTTTACAATTCGTCTATCCGTTTCTACTTCTTGTTCACCAGGTCCTCTCATACCAATACCTCCACGTTGTCGTTCTAAGTGGGTCCACAAGCCTCTTAATCTTGGCAATAAATATTGCATCTGGGCCAGTTCAACTTGTGTCTTGGCCTGGGCGGTTTTAGCACGATTAGCAAAAATGTCGAGGATCAGTGAACTCCTGTCTACAATTTTTACTTTCAATTCTTCTTCAATTGAATTTGTCTGTTTACCGGAGAGATCGTCGTCAAAAATGACCAGATCTACGTTATTTGCCTCGGCATACAACCTGATTTCTTCCAGTTTGCCTTTTCCTACAAACGTGCGGGAATCAGGGTGTGGAAGTCTCTGAGTGAACCTTTTCACCACTTTAGCACCAGCTGTTAAAGCAAGAAACTCCAATTCATCCAGGTGTTCAGTGACCTGAGATTCATATTGTGATCCGACTGCTACCGCCACCAAAACTGCTTTTTCCTGGAATCCTGGTTTATAGATTGCCGCCTTATTATTCAGATTAAAATTGTCTTTCATTGGAGCAAAAATAGCCTAACGTGTCCACTTGTTACTTTATAAGTGTATAATCAGTCGGTATATTGAAAGGTGTATTGAGTGCAGCGTCTGATGATTGAACCTGATTAAACTTGATTTTAGTCTCATGAAGTACTAATCCTTTTTTGAATTGATGGTTATGAGTAAAGGGAAACCAAAAATCTTTCTGATCCTGATAATCTTCATAATTTACTTTCAGATCTGCATCTCCGGTAGAAAGTACGATGGATTGAATTAAAGGAGAAGGTATAGTCGTAATTGAATACTTTTTAGATGGAAACCCCTGTTCCGTTAGTGTATAACCCGGATCCTTTTTCTCCAGCAAGTATTCATGAGTTGGTTGTAAAGAAGGAAAAACCAAAGACTGAATATCAGTCAGCCCCGCAGGCACATTATATTTAATTCCTATTTCTTGCAAACTTCCTCTCCAGTAGGTCTTCTCCCAATCATTGGTAATAAAAGCAGAATCTGATCGAATTAATCCTCTCCCAATTTCCATCCCTAATTTAGTAATACTAATCCACAACAATGAATCCTTAAATGATCTTAGATTCATAGTACCACTTGAAAAAAATCCACCTCCATCGAGGGAGACCTGGGCCTTAGCCTGGATCCACTTGGATTGAATAGAATTGCTGTTGACATCCTTTATTAATACAGGTAATGAATACGATCTAATGGCTGGTAAGGCTGCAGTTCCCAGTTTACGGGC
>JBDTUE010000223.1:0-7157 GCA_040007895.1 Saprospiraceae bacterium
TATCATCAATCTAAATTATTTGTAAGGAAGACACCTTCAGATCCGACCGTCACAGAGAGAAGTCCATATAAACACAGTTATATCAATGAAGTGACGCATTGGTGGGATGGATCACAGATCTATGGCAGTAATGAAACTACCTGTTCTAAACTCAGAAGTCATAATGACGGGAAATTAAAACTGACATCAGATGGTAAGTTACCTACGGATGCAAAAGGTCAGGAAATTACTGGATATAATCGCAACTGGTGGGTGGGCCTTAGTTTGTTTCACACCTTATTTACCCTGGAGCATAATGTCATCTGTGATGAACTCAAAAAACATTATCCACATTGGATGGATGAACAACTTTTTCATACGGCGAGGCTGATCAATGCTGCATTGATGGCTAAAATACATACGATCGAATGGAATAGTGCCATCAATCCCAATGAAGCGATCTATAAAGGCAACCATTCCAATTGGTATGGTCTGCTCACTACGCTGCTTAAAAAAAAGAAAGACTGGCATACGGTAGCACATATCAATATCAGGAATACAGAACTGGGTGGAGTAGTAGGCAATCCCATTAAAAAATTCAATGCTGACTTTGGTCTTACTGAAGAATTTGTTGAAGCTTATCGTATTCATTCTTTATTGCCGGAGACTTTGGAAATCCGCGATGTATCTTCAAAACATGATATCTCTAATATTCCCTTCGCATCAAGCCGATACAGTGGTTCATCGAAAATTATTAATAAATATGGTATCACTTCTTTATGGTATTCACTCGGCAATCAAAATCCGGGTCAGGTAGTATTAAATAATTATCCCAGCTTCATGCAAGACCTGGCGATCCCCGGCAATCCCGTATATGATATGGGAGCTGTAGATATCCTGCGAGCGAGGGAAAGAGGTGTGCCCAGATATAATGAATTCAGAAGACAATTAGGGTTGAATCCAATTCAATCCTGGAATGATCTTACCACGGACCAGGAGGTGATAACGAAACTAAAACTTCTATATGGAGAAGACGAACAGGCTATAGAACGACTTGACTTTATGATAGGCACCTTGGCGGAAACTCATCGACCCACAGGATTTGCTTTCGGTGAGACGATGTTTCAATTATTTTTATTGAATGCAACAAGACGATTACAGGCAGATCGGTTTTATACGGACGCTTATAACGTTCAACATTATACTCAAGAAGGTATGAACTGGATTGATATGCATTCGCTTAAAGCTGTATTATTGAGACATTATCCGGAATTGAAAGATACCGGCCTCGCTAACGTCACCAATGCATTCGAACCCTGGGATGAAGATCAGCAACTGGATCCAATGCGCCATCCATTAAGAGCATTCGATCCGGAACTGAAAAAAGACCCGTGGACCGGAGATAATTAACCCCGATATTGAAAATGAATGAATTCCTCCAAAATAAATGTTCGCAATTCATTAATTTTCATCCGATAGCTATCCGGATCATCGGAATACGCTTAGAAATTTCTAAATCGTAATCTCGGTTTAATCGTAAAGAATATGAAAAGCAGATTAAAATTTAAAAACTTTGATGAAGTATTGATTGCCCTGGAGAAAATGGAACAATATCCATTTAAACTAAAGGGAGATTGGGATGCATATCAACATTTAATGCATTGTTCACAGTCACTTCAGCTCAATGTCACCGGGTATCCCTTGGAGAAATCACCTTTATTCCAGCAAACGATTGGTAAAGTAGTTTTCTTTTTATTCAATACGCAAGGATCCGTATCTCATAATACGAATGCATTTACAGAAGGTACGGATCCTATACATAAAAATGGTTTACGGGAAGGCGTACAACATTACCGGAAGCAGATAATTCAGTTTTTGGATTGGAGCGGGCCATTGAAGGCGCATGCATTTTTTGGTAAATTATCTAAACAAGAAATCATTCATTATCACTCTATGCACTTTGCGAATCATTTCGAACAATTTGAGTTTTGAGAGCAAGATGATCTTATTTACGATTTAAAATTATCTAATTCTTCTTCTGTCATTTTGTTGAGTACAGCGATAGCATGTTGATATCCTCGATCGAATATGGTATCAAACGAAGACCAATCCATCATATTAAATCCTCTTACTTCCGGACTAAAATAAATATCAGCATAGTTTCTTAATTCTTTTCTCTGATGATCGCTATAAAACAAAGCAGCATTCAGTAGAATGGACATTAAGGATGGTAGATTGTATTTTCGTTTTTGTTTGGGTCTGAACTTATCAATGAACAATTGCCAACCGGAAGGTAATTGTTCGAGATCGATTCTTTTGATTTTATCCCGTAACAATTCTACTCCAATGATATTCGTGATCTGCATTTCATTATTCATGATGTCAGTAGGGAAATTATTAAATGTACCACCATCCATCAGTAGTTCCTTATTCATTAATACCGGCGGAAAAGCTCCCGGAATAGAAACACTCGCCAGCAGAGCATCGAATAATCTTCCCTGTGTATGGATCATGGGTTTGGACTCTGTGTAATTGGAGGAAACGGCAAAAAAATTGAACCAGGTATCTTCAATGTTTATATCAAAACCAACACTTTTATCAAGAGCTTTTTTGATTAATTTACTCATCCGTTTTCCTCTGATGATAGATAAAAATGGAAAGAGAGAATAATCACTGGTTGGATTCTGAAGCGCACCTGTTCGTACGATTTCTTTTATTCGTTCGGGAGAAAGACCAAATGATATAAAAGCACCCATTAATGCACCGACACTAGTGCCTCCTATAAAATCTATTGGTATTCCCCGTTCAAGCAAAGCCTGATATACTCCCAAATGTGCAAAGCCTTTGGCTCCACCTCCGGAAAGCACCAATCCGTTTGCACGACCCGTGATGATCCTGGACATTCGTTGAAGGTCCGCATCATGATTTGCCCTTAAGTGTATATGCGTTTTTATAATTCTATCCTTTCGCCAAAGCGCTGTCGAAACAGGAAATAAAGTATCCTCAGGATGTATCAATACAAGATACTTGACAGAATGATTAGATTGATAAAGTTCTTTTTCCGCAGTACTGATTTGAGGATCCTGCGTGGAGTCAGCAATTATAAATACGGTATCTGAAATTTGTAGACATTTTTTGGTCCAGGCACTACTCAATCCTTCCGTATTAAACAATAAAAAAGTATGTTGCGCTTCCTGTTCATCCAACCAACTTTGAAATACAGGCGTATCTTCTATGTCAGCAGTATCCTTTGATTGCGTAGGTATATAACTACTCCAAACATTATCGATTACTTTTTTGTCAATCATACGTATGCTGTGCCGCTTAGTTAATATCGAAACCAATCGATCCAGCCATGAACTCAAATCAAGACCTTTGGTAATTGGCAATAAACATATAGTACTGGGTTTTGACGGAAGCTTGCGGGGATTCTGTGAAAGAATCAATCTTTGAATGGCATGTTTTGCAATAGCACCGGCCAGGAATGGATATCGATGGATAATGAGTTCATATTCCTCTTTGGAAAGACTGACCAAAACGGAATCACGCGCCGCAATAATAGTTGCCGTTCTTTTTTCTCCGGTCAACAAAGAGATTTCACCTACGGTTTCACCGCGATGTATATCCACGGAAAAGATCAGCTCATGATCAGGAGATTCTATATTCACTTTTACTTTACCGATCAGGACAAAATAGATCCTGAGTCCTGCATCATCCTGATGAAATAATTCCACGCCCGCCTTGATCCTAAGCCATTCAACCTTTTCTTCAAACTCAAGAAGTATATTCTCCTGGACAGGTCCAAATATCTTCTTCAGGTTATCCCGTAATAAATCATTGAGATAAGGCCTGTAATTATCGTCCTGTGCATTCATTTGTTACTTTAAAAATAAGAATTCCTTTCCAGGTCTTGACGACGAAGACAAGTCCGCAAGTGTTATAATGAGTAACTGGCAGTAAAACCTTTTTCAATAACTCGACATGAAGGTCAATCACATCTAAGGCAACATGGATAGTCCTGGCCGGGGAGTTAAATTAAATATTAATATTATTTTGAATGAGCTGGTAGTACCTGAATTGGAATTTTCCTGAGTTGTAAGATAGATTTGATGGATCAGTTGATGATCATTAATGTATCTTTAAAGTTGAATCGATTCAGGATATCACGTAATTTTATAACTAAAATTTATTATTCAAAAAATTTTAAATTTTTAACACCATGAAAACAAATATCTTCCCTATGACCTTTATTGTACTTTTTTCTGCCTGGTCAATCCTTTCACCATTTAAAGATGCCGAATGTACGATGCGGGAATACTTTGCAACAGCTAAAGTTGAGATTGAATTCGGTTTTGTTCAATGCGCCGGTAGCTGGGGATTCCCTAAAATTTCTATTGGTGTGGATGATAAAATAAATCAATTTAAAGTTGAATGTACGAATGACCAAAGGATTAAAATCAGAAACTTCAAGGATACCTTATCTGTTCTAAATAATTCTGTTGTTTCAATAGTAATTCAGAAGTTGGGAATAATTGAACAAGTAATAAGTCAGGAGAAAATTGATTTTAAAGAATACCAGGAGTCCGTAAATAATTACATTGCTGAAATTGAAAAACTGGCTGCACAAGACAAAAAGAGATTGGAAAAGATTTTTAAATAAATTTAATTGATTATTCCATCTATAATTTTAATGCTCAACTACCTATTCTAAACCGTACAGACTTAGTGCTGCCGCCTGATTTGACCCAGAATATATGCCGGCCGCCGGGGAGTTTATAAACTTGTTGCACACTGATCATATCATAGAATTTTGATTTTCCTATAGCAGCAGAATTATCAAACCCCCAGTCCACGGCATCGTCGCCACCCTGGGTAACACTGAAACTTGCAGTAAAATAAGCTGATTTCAATACACCAGGCGAAGGAGCGGTGATAGGATATGTACCACCATTGATTGGATAAACAATATTAATAGCCATATGAATTATGTTTAGTGAAGAGTATAATATATATGATGAATGTTACGCACATTAACAATAAATATTAAAAGGCCTATAGATCAATATGACTTCTAATGCTTGACTGGTATTTGAGATTCAGCCATGATGTATTGGCGTTTTTAATAATTAAATTAATCATGGTAAACGTAAACCTTAGTTTATCTAAACAACATTTAAAACTAAAGAGTAATTTTGAATACGGGTGTCGTGCATAAATTTATGTTGAAACATTCTGTTTATTAATCATCCAAATCCATTTGGTTATGAATAAATATCTGTTGTTTTTAATGACTTTTGTTTTGTTTAATTGCAAAGAAGCGGAAAATGATAATCCGCCAATGAGTTTAGATAACGTTCAACCGGAATACATTACCAAAGCAGACGCTCAGGCCATTCTCGGTGAAGCTGCTCATCTAACAGATAGTACGATGAAAAACAAAAAAAATGCAGTAGAGTATAATCTTACCTATGTATCTGATGCAGTAGATGTAAAAACCGGTAAGACCGGTAATATTTATTATATGTTTGAACAATATGAACACGAAGCTGCCGCAAATGAAGTGTATGATGATATATATAAAGCCAACGCCAGTCATGAAGGAATAAAAGTGTTGACGGGGATTGGAGATGAAGCTTATTTTCATACAGATAGTGAAAACTTTTATTTTATCATGATTCGTAAAGGCACCAAAATGATCCGGATGAAAGTCAACAAACTGACGAGCCTTACTTCAATTGATCAATTTAATAGTATAGCGAAGCGGATTGCAGATAAGCTATAAAGTTTTTTGGATTGAAATACTCACCCTAAAAGTCATCCTACTAAAAATAATTCCAAGTAATAACTTGGTTTAAATTCCGGTTTTATTTTTTTGAATTGTGCTGGCCAAATACTTTGACCACTCAGGTGCTTCTAGTAAAATAGTTTGGAATAGGTTTGAAACGTTAACTAACTTTAGCGATTCTTTGTTCTGATCCCCGTTCGCCCACCCTCTACAAATCCATAAAATTTATACATCATTCTAAAACATAAGTAATTTATGAAAAATCAATTTTTTTGCACTTTAGGTCTAATCACTTTCTTAATGATTTCCTGTAAGGAAGCAAAACCAAAAGAAACCGAAGATAAAATGACGATGGCTGCAGCCCCTCCAGTTCAGGCGCCGATAGAATTTGCTGATTCTAAATATGCAACCGTAATAAAAAACTGCCAGGCGGCTTTTTCCAGAGGAGATATTCCTACCTATATGATTCCTTTTGCTGATAATGCTGTCTATGCATGGAGTAACGGAGATAGCCTGTCAGGAAAACAAGCCATTTCCGAATATTGGACCAAAAGAAGGGATATACATATTGATTCTGTCTCTTATAGTAATCAGATCTTTTTACCAATGAAATTTAATCAAGAGGAAATCTTTAAAGCTAGCGGTATTTGGGTCCTGAATTGGTACCAGGTTTATGCAAAATATAAAGCAAGTGGTAAAACAATGACTCAATGGGTCCATTTGGATGCCCACTTTAATGCCAATGACCAAATTGACCGGATCATTCAATATATTGATAAAGCCAAAGTCAATGAAGCTATGAAAAAATAAATATACAGCACGTAAAAGAGTTCAATTCCGTAGCAGAAAAACAAACCGTACTTTTGACAGTACTATTAATCACATTTTTAATAATACTGTTTATGATCACTGCTAACGAGCTAAAAATCAAAGGAATAAAAGCCATTGAAAAAGGCCTGAAAGAAAATAAGGAAGTTGCCATTTCTGTCCGGGGCAAAGCAAAGTACGTTGCAATGACTATTGAACAGTTTGAATTTATGAGACAAAATGAGCTGGACCTGACCTATAGTCAAGTGATGAATGATATTAAAGAGGGAAAATATCATACTTCATTAGAAAGACATTTTTCAGAAATAGACGAGGCAATAAAAAATGCCTAAAATTATTTTGACTGAAAAGTATTCAAAAAAAGCAATCGATTTTTTAAAGTCGCACCCTGCTTTGTCTTCAAAGTACAAAAAGTCACTATTATTATTAGAGGCTAATCCATTTCATCCTTCATTACGCCTTCATAAACTTAAAGGGAACCTTGTAGAATACCATTCCGTATCTATTGATTTAAAATATAGAATTCTCATTGATTTCATCATTCAGGATGATAAAATCATATTAA
>JBDTUE010000224.1:0-7154 GCA_040007895.1 Saprospiraceae bacterium
ATTGCAAAGAGGAGTTTGATTTAATCCAACATATTCTCTGGCAGAAAAATATTTCCAATCTATTATATTGTCCACTAACCCAGCTTCTTTGGGATTATTGTGTATGTATTGAAAGCAAGTAAGAGCATAATCTGTTCCTGCAGTAAATCGGTGATCCGGCGTACCATTACTTTTTGACACTGTAATGAATTCATCAATCCACCCATCTTTAGCCTTACACTCTTTTCTAAATAAACTCCCTGTCCAATCTTTTTCTTTATTGATCGCTTTAGTATAAGCCATTTGCAAAATGCCAATAGATTCATTTAAAGTCACAAATGCACCTTCTTTTGTTTTTAAATCAGTTGGTCGTTTAACGATTATTGCATCTTTCCCATAAAAGCTCAACCTTCGATCATTTTCAATTGAATTGACATGATTTTGAAATAACTTTTTATCTACGGTAACATTTCGAACATAAATCTGCCAATGAAAATGCGTAGGCATTAAACAATAAGAAATGATATCTGCAAATGGAATTAAATAGGCTTTCATTTTCCATAAGAAATATTCATAGTGTTCATTCTTAAAGAAGATAGTCTGTCGATTATTCCCCTGATTGTAAACATGGAAAAGCTGATTAGGGTAGAAGTTCATTTTCAAATTTAGAGAAAAATAGTAAACACAGGGGTGTCGGAAAGACACCGCCAGTGTTGAAAAAATTCAAAGCATTAATAAACCATATTTTTTAAGTACCCCCATCGGAACACTATCCCAAAATATATCGAATCGATCCAAACCGGCGGATTCATACATTTCTTTTAGTTGTTTAAATGTAATCATTGAAGATTGTTGTGGTGAAATCATGTCCAATATCTCCAATAACCATGCTCCATGATGTTGCCCAAAACTCAGGTTAATTGTTTTTCTATTTTCGTAAAGGGTAATGTTTACTTCACCGCTTTCATTGATTTGATCATTGAGCTTTGGTTTGTTTCCGATCCAGACTATTTTACTTGAGGGATTTAATACAGTAGGTTCTTTTTCCTGCAACACATTTTGTATATAATTCTTTTGAATCTTGTCTTTAGGAATTTTGAAGTCAAACCATTCCTGCAATCTATAATCCAGGCACAGGCCGTGCATATAATTCAATAGTGATTTTTTTAATCCATAACTGAACGCATCATGATCAACACCCGACGGATCATTAAAATCAAGATCGTTATTAGCGAAAGCTCCTATAGAGTGATTTGTCTTTTGTACCTTAAATTCTCCAGGAAACATACCTACCGGGCTATGGACCGTCATGGCAAACTGATGCCAGAAACCAGATTGAATGATACGTGCTTCAAATAGTTGTCTCACCATTTCCAGTGAGTCCACAGTTTCTTGTGCTGTTTGTGTCGGAAACCCATACATCAAATAAGCATGTACCAGGATGCCTGATTCCGTAAAATTGCGACAGACCTGTGCGACTTGCGCTACAGTAACTCCTTTCTGTATCAAATCAAGCAATCTATCAGAAGCAACTTCTAACCCTCCGGATACTGCAATACATCCAGAAGCTTTTAATAATTTACACAAATCGCGATTAAAACTTTTTTCAAAGCGAATATTGGTCCACCACGATACGCTCAGTTTACGTTTTAAAATCTCAAGAGCAAGATCCCGCATACGTGCAGGCGGTGCTGCTTCATCCACAAAATGAAATCCATTTTGACCGGTTTGTTTTATCATTTCTTCCATCCGGTCACAGAGCAATGAAGCAGTGAGTGGTTCATAGACTTTAATGTAGTCTAAGGAAATATCACAGAATGTACATTTGCCCCAGTAACAGCCATGGGCTATGGTCAATTTATTCCAACGGCCATCACTCCACATGCGATGCATTGGATTTACGATTTCAATGACAGAGATGTATTCATCCAATAATAAATCACTGTAATCCGGTGTGCCGAGTTGGGCCATCGGGTAATCTTTACCAGTAGCATTATTAATATATTTTACCTGCCCATCAATACAAGTAAAAGTGCGTTTGAAAATAGCGGTAGAAAGACTTTGATTTTTTTCATCGATCGAACTAAAAGAATGCGGATTCGAATTGCAATAATTTACAAGACATTCAATAGGTAATTCACCATCATCGAGAGTAATGAAATCAAAGAATTCAAATACGCGGGGATCCGATAAGTTACGCAACTCCGTATTCGCAAATCCCCCACCCATCGCAATTTTAATATCGGGATAGTTTTTTTTAATCCACTGTGCACAACGAAATGCACTTAATAAATTGCCAGGAAATGGAACAGATATCGCCACTAGTTTGGGACTGATCTGCTTCATTCTTTTTTCTAATATCTGAATGTGCAATTTATCTATATAAGAATACTCCTGATTTAATGTATTGTATAGTTCATCAAAGCTATTTGCGGATCGCCCCAATCGCTCTGCATACCGGCTAAAACCAAAATAAGGGTCGACACATTCTTTGATAAGATCGGAAATGTCTTCTATATACAATGTGGCTAAATGTTTGGCTTCATCCTGTGTCCTCATTGCGCCGAATGCAGGTTGAGCCTGGGTGGGATGATACGTTTCGAGTTGATCAAACCGGGAAGCTTCAGGTAAAAACCCTTTCTGACAAATAAGATGCACCAGCGTTGGATTTTTTCCCTGAAGAAATGAAATAACCGTATCAATGGTATGAATATATTCTTGCTGCAGACCAATAATTCGTTCAGAATTTTCTGAAAAATCACCGGGATGATTTCGAATGAAATCAAACATCGCTTCAAATCCTTTTTTTGAATACAACGCAATAATGACCTCTATCCCAAGGTCTGCCTGGAAACAGGAAATGTTTTTAGTATTTAAAAAACCTTTTAGGTATGCAGTGGCCGGATACGGCGTATTGAGTTGGGTAAAGGGTGGTGTAATAGCAAAAACGGTCTTGTTCAAAAGAATGGTTTGACATGGTTTGTGAGTAAAGATATTAAAAAGACAGGGGGTGTCTTATCCCATTGGGATCCCTTCGGGAGTGTCACCCCCTGTCTTGAATCCGTACTCACCGGGTAGAACGTAAAAAGGTATTTAAACTAACTTTTAAACTATCCACTTCTTTGTATGCGTTTTGTATGATATTCTGATCAATATCACTGAGCGTGAGATATCGCGATACAATGACTTTGTCTTTGTCCGGAGTATACTTTAGATAATTAAGGACGCGCTCAAAAAAGGTAAACTGAGGTTTTGTAAACTGTTTTTGAAAGATATTCAATTCATAAAACCTGTCTTTTTCTTTATTTAATATAGACAACCCTTCTTTTTTATGAACAAAGGGATTGGTACTAAACAAGGATTGTGATATAGCACTGCTTACTGCTCTAAGTTCGGTTTGTATGTGATCCAGTTTCAAATGTTCTTCATAATTTCCATTCGTGATTGACAATAAGATAATCGGCCTTGTGACATAACCTGCATCTCTTTTTTTAGCAACAAACCGGTATATATCAAACAATGTCTCGTAAGCCAGATTGTCATACACTCCACCATCGAGATAATGATATCCATCAATACTCGCACTCGCACTAATGATCGGAAATAACTGACTGGTTAGAATAGATTGGTTGATCTTAAGGTCCCGATGATGTCCAAGGCTGTCGAGGATAGAAAAGAAAGGATGCATATCCTGACGAGGCAAACTTACCGGACTATTGATGGCATTAACACCATCTTCAATATTAAAGCTCAATGGCATGAATAATGGGAAAGAGGCATCTGATACTGAATGATACATAGAGCTCCAGGTACTATCAAGCCAATTGACATCCTTTAAATTTAAACTCCGGCTGCTTTCTAAAAATGACATTCTCTCTTCCCCGGTGAAAGCAAGATTCCTCGACTTTTTGAAACTACCCTGACCAAACCAGGACCGGACGCGATCCGTAAATAATAATTTAAACAATGAATTGGAGATATAGTCTTTATGATAAAGTATCGAGTCAATCCTTTGTATCGCTATTGTATCGGATGCAGCAAGATATTGAGAAAAAGAGCGGTCCGAAGGAATTGCTTTTTTAATACCAAGGTAAAACCCGGCTCCATTAGAACTTCCTGAGATGGAAGTGATCGCTAAAGTGTTTTTATCTAAAATCGAATCCAGCAAAGTCATTGTGGTAAAGAAAGCACATCCGGCTCTCGAACCTCCTCCCTGGCCTGAAATCAAAAATATAGGCGCATCGGGATCTGTATTGCGCAACCACCGATCTACGTATTCATCTAAGGTCAACCTGGTGGATGAAGATGGCATAACTTCAAGCCTGTAATGATCCCGTGGTTTGACCGGTCTTGTAGAGTAACCGACGAGATAACAGGCTAAAACAATGACAGAGAATTTAAAATTGAAAAACCGGATCGGGTTGGAATTGGCAAAATACCTTGCCAATACACCCAGGCAAAACAAAACTATACGGATAAAAAAGAAAAATAAAATCAATACATCAAAGGCATTACCTAACCTGGAATAGTTACCAAAAAACCTCAATCCGGTCACAATAATCAGAATAATATAGATGGCATTGGCAGTACTATTATGAACTACAGAATGCCTGAAAGATAAGCCGGGCTTTTTCCATCGCTGGTACAGTTGATTGACAATAAAGGTTCCGGCTAAAGTGAACAAGATGACCATCAATACCCATGTTGATAGATTTTCTTTTCCGGGTATTTCATCGAACCGGATAAGAGAGAAAGTAAATACCAAGCTATATAATACCAGCCAAAGTATGATGAGCCTGTTTATTTTGGATTCCTGAAGTACGGTTTTAAATGGATTTCGTTTAGACCGTGTAGATACAGACAACAATACTAATATAATCAGGATGATACAAAGCAGGAGAGACCAGATATGTGCTCCGGGGTAATTAAAACTAATAGCTAAAAACCAAATGCCCAGTGGAATGACAAAAGCAACTTGATTGACCACTTTAAACGTAAACGATCGATCTGAACGACCTTCGTAAAAATACGTTTGCCTCATATAAATCAGCATATTAAATACGGTAGCCATACCTATCAACAAGGTGCTGTAAATAGGATCCTGACCTTCAAGCTGACCAAATACCAAATGATTGGCTTGCGGAAGGAACCTCATCAGCGCTGTTAGTAATAGGGGTAAAAACAAATTGAAGAAGGAAGTATTAATAAACAGCAGGTCATTTAAACTTGGCCTTCCGGTTTGTGCATGAATACCCCTGTCAAACAAAAGTCTGCTATATGATGACGATCTATTACTCTCCATGCTAAGCCAAAGTATGGTTCATTCAAACAAGTATAAGGGGCCAAATATAACTTGTGTCTGTACAAAATATTTAATCTTATATTTTTTTGAACTAATTTTATTGACATGAAGCAATCATCAGGTTTCCGGCATTTCTCAGTTGTATCATCTTTTGTATGGTGGTTTGTATTCCTTCTGGTTCAAACTGGTTTTACACAAACCAATAATTTATTTGACTCCGATGAGCCATTAAGTATTACCCTTAAAGGAAATGTGCGTGACCTCTTAAATGATCGTACGAATGCCGTTCCTAAAAATTTTCCTTTAGAACTATTAATCAGGAATGCGGATAGCAGCGTATTGTCCATTCCGGTGCAGGTTAAAACACGTGGTCATTTTCGCAGGATGAAAGAAAACTGTAATTACCCGCCCCTGTTGATTCAATTTGAAGATATTAATAACAATGGTATTTATAAAAAGACAATATTCCGGAATCAGAGAAAATTAAAACTGGTGATGCCTTGTAAAGGAATGGAGTATACAGTAAAGGAATGGTTAGTATATAAAATGTATAACCTGGTGACTCCGCTGAGTTTTAAGGCAAGATTAGTTCAAGTGACCCTGGAAGATGCCAAAGCCAAAAAACCGGTCGAACCTTTTTATGGAATACTCCTGGAAGAAGAAGAGCAGATGGCAAAACGAAATCAACTAGTCCTGGTTGAAAAAAAGATTCAACCACAGCAAGCCCAGGTCAAACCATTTTTAACGATGGCAGTATTTGAATATATGATAGGCAATACAGATTGGTCTGTCCAATACTTGCAAAATACCAAACTAGTGGCTAAAGATTCATTAGCAAGACCCACTGTGATACCCTATGATTTTGATCATTCCGGTATAGTGAATGCGCCTTATGCATTACCGGCCCCTGAACTTCAAATGTCATCTGTGCGAGAACGGAGATATCGGGGATATTGCCTCCAGGGTTTAAATCAATTTGATGAAATATTGGCTTTGTTCAATCAATTGAAAGATAAAATGTATGCGCTGTATACGACATCAACGGTGCTCGATGCCCGTTCCATTAAATCAGGTGTTCAGTTCCTGGATGAATTTTATGCTACGATTAATAATCCTAAAGCCTGGCAAAAGGATTTCAGCTATCCCTGTGATAAAAATGGTACTGGAAATGTTGTGATTAAAGGATTGAGGACAGATTAGACCTGGCAATAAAGTAGTCAGATTCTTTATAGCATTAACCCTATTAATTTTTTTTTGGAAACTATATTCCCGGGATCACCCGCCTTCTTTAATTTAAGGTTAACCCAGTCTTACGTTGAACGCATTAAGGCCTTTAGGTCCTTTTTCTACTTCAAAGGTTACTTTATTTCCCTCCTGAATTCGTTCTTCCAATTTATTAATGTGGACAAAAATGCTATCCTGCGATTTGTCATCGCGAATAAAGCCATATCCTTTTGATTCATTAAAAAATGTAACGGTGCCTTTACGAATAAGGTCTGCCGGATCTACTTCGGCACGTTTAGGAACGCCGATCTCGATATCTTCCAGTTTGATCATGATTTTTTTTAATGGATCAGGGGGAGTAGAGGTGATATTGCCATCTTCATCAACATAGGAATAAATATCATTAGGGTCTTTGCTTTTGGCTTCCTCTTTGCGATCTTGTTTGCGCTCTTCTTTTACTTTTTTCTTTTGTTTCTTTTTCTTTTCTCGTTCTTTTTTATTCCAGGTTTCGGCCATATATAAAATGATTAAATGATAAAATCTCTCTGTTTTCTCCAGAGTTTAGAGGCGCTAATCTTATCTAAAGAAAAAGGTCATTATTTTCAAAAGACAGTAAAAACTCGGCGCAAGGTAAGGCTTTTTAAGGAAT
>JBDTUE010000225.1:0-7124 GCA_040007895.1 Saprospiraceae bacterium
GTTAAAAATGAAATGAAAAAAAATATTCTGATCTTATTCATTGTGACATAAAACTAAAAGAAATAAATTGTAATCGTTTACAACCTGGGCAATAAAATTAAGAATAGGATAATGAATTGTGATAATCTTCCGGCTACTACTTAATTCTTGACCTTCAATTTGTTTTTTATTTAGAAAATTACTTTGTCAAAATTTGAATAGGTAAGGAAGACTATGTTTTTTAGTACGATGAGTTTTTATTAATTTTTCAAAATACCAGACAATCTAGAAGAACACCACATGAAATCCTTAACTCAGTAGGAGTATAATGAGCTCCATTAAAGAATAGTCATGGCTAAAGCCGGAAGTACGGAGATAGATATAACCCCAGCCTTAAGGCTGGGGTTATATCTGCATTATATATGGCTTCAGCCATGATAACCCACTCTTAAGAATAGGATAATGAACTGTGATAATCTTCTGGCTATAAGGATTTTGAAATACTGAATGTCATTATACAATTCTTATTAGCATACCTTCGTAATCAGGACTTAGAGTCCGTTGTTATCCTTTTGCACTTGTGGATTTCAAAAATAAAAGTATTTTCAATTCATAATACATATATCATGGCAACAAATATTTCTACCATTACTATTAATGCTTCTGTTCAAAAAGTATGGGATGCGCTCACAAAACCCGAATTGGTAAAACAATGGCAGTATGGAAGTGACCTGATCACCAATTGGGAAATCGGAAGCGACATAAAATTCAGAACAGAATGGGAAGGTAAAGTCTTTGAACAATGGGGGAAAGTGTTAGTCTTTCAAGCTTTCGAATTCATTCAATACTCCTTGTTTGCACCAGGAGCTGATCTTGAAGACAAACCTGAAAATTATTTTGTGATGAACTATCGTTTGAATGAACATGAAGGGAAAACCATACTTGAAATTATGCAAGAAGACAACCGACCAAATGCCCAACAGGAAGCACCACAAGGCGAAGAAAATCCAATACTTCAGATGCTGAAAAAAATAGCTGAAGAAGAATAGAAAAGGATAAATACTTATTTCACACCTTTTTTTTAAGTTTAATACTTTTGGGTAAGCTGCTTATAAACCTAAAAGCTCTGGCAATCTGCCATGATAAAAATGAACGAGTTTTACCTACATTCTGGTTCAGCTGTTCATTAACTATTTCAACATTCGGCTCATTTAAAATGAAATCAACTTCATTAACCTCAGGGTTGACAGTTTCAATAACCTGAGCAGCATCTATCTTTATCAATTCTCCACAAATTTCTATCCCTTTAATTTCAGAGTCAGGATTAATAATTATTTGCGGATCAAGGTGAGAAAATGACCAGGATTGTTTATTTTTTTGCATCCCGTTTGAGAAAATATTTGCAGCGGGATCTATTATTATTTCGGAAAAGGCAGTCGTAAGTACTATTTTATAAATCTCAAGCTCTACATAATATTCTTCTGTCGGATCAAATCTCAAATACTTCCACGCCCCTTCCGGCAAAATAAAAGAAACTGAAAAAATTCCAAATGGTATTTTCTGCGATACCACATGCTGTTGCTCATTAAAATCATTCTTTTTATTCGAATAATAAAGCCTGGGCTTTAATAAAATTCCGGAAGTATCCTTTAGCATCGAACCATAAATTAGTTCTGCTACGGCGTTATTATTATTTATAGAAACTTTTTTAGTTAATGCCTTCAGCGTTTTATATATATTATCGGAAATGATTTCGGCATTGAATTTTTTTGTTACATATTCGTTCGCTGTATTTATTCTCTTTCTGGTTTCTTCAATATTGTTTACCGTTTGCAAAATTTTCTTTGCTAAGTCCAGGTAATCTCCTGATTCATAAGCCAGCCCGTGTACCCCATCAATGAAAATCTCCTTTGGTCCTCCGGCGTTAACATAAATGATTGGCCTGTACAGCAAAATGGATTCCAAAAGCGTCCTGCCGAGAGCTTCTAACTTTGAACATGATACAATAATATCAGTATTCTTCATTAGCTTATAAGGCTTATCTGTAAAATCATATCTTATAAAATGATGTGAAAAACCCGATTGCTCAATTAGTGTTTCTAAATTTTTCAGATATTCATTGTCTGAAATATACCCTGCCAATATACATTTCAGATTGTATCCTTTCCGCCATAATTCTATACAAGCACGAACGATGTCTTCTTGCCCTTTTCCCTTGCTTATGGTTCCAAATACTCCCACTGATATACCAGTTTCCCAATTGGAATTATAATATTTATTTATCTCCGTGTTCTCGTTTACGTCAATTAACTGGACCTGGCTATAAATTACACTTGTCTTTTTGTCTTCGTCCGGCCCAAATAAACTATTTTTTACATCATCGGTAATACAGAAAACCGCATCACTATCCTTATATAACGCAAACATGCTCTTTTCAAATCCATAGTAAAATTGTCCCAGATAATCTCTATGTCCGTATTCACGTACTGAAAGTACATGGGAAATTCCTAATAGACCAGCACATACAGCACCCCAGGGAGAAGTGATAGTTTGGGAAAAGATCATATCGGGATTAACCTTTTTCAATTCGGGCAATATGTTATTTAGGACTATATCATATAAATCATAATTATTTCTATTTACATCAATATCCGTGATCAAATCACACCACCACCATGAAAGTTTTGCTCTTACTTTTTCCGGCAAAACAATAACTCCGCAACCGACCTCTTTAAGCAGATTTACCAATTTACCTTCCTCCGGCAATACAACGGTGCATAAAACAGTCCTTTCTAATAAACCCCTTGCTTTTTCAAGCAAATCTCGCTCTGCTCCAGCAACGTTTGCAGAATGTGAAAAGAACAAGACTGACAAGGTCTTCTTACTTTTTATACACAGCACATTAAAATAAGATGTTTCAAAAAGAGAACACATTCTTTCAAGGTTTCCCTTAACATGAAGCGGATAATAGCGGAATTCTTTATCATCAATTGCAAAGAGTTTAAAATCACGTGATTCCAGGTATTCTATTATTTCTTCACAACTACTTCCTGCCAATTTTAGCATTTTGGGATTCAGTTCCAATAATATACTAATGTCATCACATCTGTCATAAGTTGCAGAAAGGCTTTTTAATACCTCCAGTTCATTCCCGTCTGTATCCGTCTTAATAAATAAGCTTTTATATTTCTCTTGTTCAAGTATGTCATCCAGCCTTACAGCATCTACTTCCAGGCATTCCAATGTTTCTGAATGAGGATGAGGAAGGACACTGCTGTTATCGGAGGCTTCAGATTTATAAACTTAATTCTTCCGGAAACAGATGAGATGGCAGCTTTAATACACTTTGCCCGCTCTGGCCCGACATTATTACGAATGAGGTTTTTCTTTAGCACCTCAAAATTTTCGTCTATAGGTTCAACAGCAATTATTCTGATTTTTTTGTTAGATTCATCAGCAAGCAAAGAATAGTAACCATAGTTAGCGCCTATGTCAATAAACAAATCACATTTCTTTAGGAATTTTTTTAAAATCCTTGTCGAATAATTCTCGAATCCCTGGACATATGTTGAAACAAACCTGGGAGTAACATACATTGAAAAGTTATCACCTGAAGGTATCACGGCCTCTAGTAAATCAAGGTTATAGTCGTTTTTTAAAAAATCGGATAAATTTTTCTCATCCATCTCAACATTCAATTAATCATTTTGCTATTTAGAGACAGCCTTAATAACATGATTAGGCGAATATAGCTATTTGATCTGCCAGATCGTTGTCTGCCATTTTTCTTCACTAAACGGACCATTGCCAAAAAAATCATGCCTTGTAAACCTATTTAATTTTTTCATTACAGGTAAATAAATATCTCTTTCAGAATTATCTAATAATAAATAGCCACCTTTTTTTACTTTTTTAACGGCATGATTTATGCAGGCGGCCCTCGATCGTCCATCAATCATAATTAGATCAAATTTTTCATCTGGATATTCATCTATTTTTCTCACATATTTCTTAAATAACAGGTTAGAATGCTCTTTAAAAGTCTTTGAAACATAGGTGTAAGAACCATAGGGTAAAAATTGGGCAATACTACTTTTCTGCGGCTCTATTAAAAAATAATCGCAATTTTTAATTTTTTCATATCCTATTGTGTTGCTGACTTTTTCATACCATTCAATACTATGCTCAATGGATATTACTTTCTTTACTCTATTAGCAAAATAAATGGTCGATCCACCGGAGCCCCATTCAAAAACAAACATATTTTCATTCAAATAGGAGTCAATCCAGTTTTTTGCTTTAAATACAACCCAGGGAATATGTTTTTCTAAATTAATTACATCCATATTATTTCACTTGTGTTTTGATGATGAAATATAAGTTCTACGATGGTATAGATTGTCCTTGCATTAGTGACTTATGCCCCAATAACAATTGATTTTTTAATGTAAATTAAAATTGTATGTTACTAAATTTATTTGAATACATTTAGTAGGTCTTTAAATTTTCTCAATACCCACTAGTCATTCTCCTCGCCAAAACCTCCAATCGGTGAAGTAATCAAAGGACCAAAAAACAAAGCATTTAAAAATAATTTATTCGTACCATACCATATAGCTCTGAAATTGGGATCATCTGCAAATAATATCACTCTTCCTGTGCCTTCATACGAGCAAAGGATAGCAGCAGAGTTTGCAATTTTGGGTTCATTGCCTGGATGAAGGTATCCTCCAATGAGTGGTTTAGCCGCATATCTTGCTACTGTTCCAATCGGATTTTTACTCATCGATAAGAAAGTCCTGCTGTTTTTATAAACACTGATCCTTCGGTCCGAAAAACTAAAACCAATCGGATTCGTGATATCAAGATCTGCTTCGAAGATGGAACCTCCCAGTTGTTTTGCTCCTTCCCTGTTTTGGATATCTTCATAGTTAGATCTGATAGGAGAGAGCGTATCGGCAGTAATAATTTTTTCTTTCGATAAACCTTCGCGTATAGCCCATTCTGAAGCAGATTTGAATGTAATTAAAGTACCACCGGCATTGAGCCAGGTTTTTATCTTTTCTATTATTGGTTTCTCGATAGTATACACGCCATTAACCATGACGAGGGTAGTGTAATCATTAAAATTGACTCTGCTCAATTGGTTGATGTCAACTTTGGTAATCGGCATCCCCACTCGTTGATCCAATAAATGCCACACTTCGCCAGCTTCACCAGCAGTTACCCCCTGGCCTACTAACATCAATGCTTTTATTTTTTTTAATGTTCGCATAAAATTGGAACCGAGGTCAATACCACTTACAGCATAGGATGTATTTACAGGATAAATATCCAGTTTGCACTCCGCTTCTATTTTTTTAAGTAGGGTATAAATTTCATCCGATTTTTTGAGTTGTTGTTGAATAGGTATAAACAAGGTACCGTAAGAAAACTGTTCGGCTTTGCCATTGACCATTATGGAAAAGGGTTTAAATGAGGTCAGTGTGATGATCTCATTTTCCTGTAAGCGATACATCATTCTATAGACATTGTAATCTTTTTGAGGTATCAGGTATCCATAATCGCTTTTGTCAAATGATTTTACTTTTTGTTCCAGGTCATTCATCAATTTATTCCCTTTACTAAATAGCCCTTTTAGTTCAGCGTATGGCAAATTGAAAGCATGTATTAATGACCAGGTGGATGCATCATAAAATAAAGAGTCTGTATATGTAATTCCTTTCTCAAAGATGGTCCTTACCATGATGTAGTTAGGTTGATCGGTAGGCACGAGATAGGTTTTTCCTTTAAGATATTTTATTCCATCCTGGGTCATATCATTATCCAGATCGTATACATCTACCTGGTGTAATCTCAGCAAATTGACGAAGGCCTCCGTGCGGGTTTGATCGGCAGCATCTCCAAATAGATAAGCTTTGATGGGATTGGCTTTAGCTTGTTGAGCAGCCGTAGTATAAAAATCTCTCCGGCATTTTAAAAGCAAAGCTTTCTCAGATAAAGATGCCCGGATCGTAGCTAACGAACTGGTGACCTGATTCCGGATAGTGAATCCAAAAGTCAATGGTATCGTAGTGGTTTCCTGGATATGCCCTCGGGAACTTGCCTGTTCAAATAAAAAACCAGCACCGCCATAAAAATTGACATAACTCGAACCGTATCCGGGATAAAGTTTGTCATAGGATTCCTTTGTATAATAGAGTGATTGAATACTATTCGCTGCTTTGGAAAAGTATTCTCCGAATTTAGGATAGATGATATCATAGAGATACGGTGGCACTATTGGATTGTTGCTACTATATTTTCCCGGGTCAAAATAAAAAGTTGAATTAGAACCCATCTCATGATGGTCTGTCATCACATATGGCATCCATTCATGGAAAAGTTTTATCCTGTTTTTACTTTCAGGATGTACTCCTAAGAACCAATCTCTGTTTAAATCAAACCAATAATGATTGGTCCGTCCTCCGGGCCATACCTCATTATGTTCACGGTCTAATGGATCAGAAATCATTGGATCACCCTGGTGCATATTTGCCCAATGCGTATGCCGGTCGCGTCCATCCGGATTGTAACAGGGGTCCAGCAGGATGACCATACTATTTAACCATTGATTGGTCTCTTCGGACTGACTGGTTGTAAGATAATATGCAGTGAGCATGGCGGCTTCTGTACTGGATGGTTCGTTGCCATGTACATTATATCCAAGTGTAATTACAAGTGGTTGATCGTCACCACCTGTATTCCTTGCTCTTTTCAGGTTAGCCAACCTTATTTCTTCCAGACGTGCGTGATTGGCCGGAGCAGTAATGGTAGCCATTATTTGTGGTCTTTGTTCATAGGTATAGCCAATGATTTTAGTGGTCATCCGGTCACTGAGCCTGTCCAATTCTTTTATATACTCTACTACTTTATCATATCGGGTATGATGATTGCCGATAGGATAACCCAAAAATTGTTCTGGGCTGGGAATGGCGGGATTCAGCATTTGATTTCCGGGAAAGTAATAGGGTGTCTGACTTATAAGTGTTTGAAAAGAAAGGACAAACAAGATCAAGATCAGTAATTTGGTAGCTGGCGATGGCATGGATTAAGTTTTCGCTAAGGTATGATTTCCATTCATTTCATTGTCGTTTCAATAAAGT
>JBDTUE010000226.1:0-7118 GCA_040007895.1 Saprospiraceae bacterium
ATATTATAGGAAACAATCTTCAAAATAACCTGACCCAATCAAAAAGGAAGGTTATCTTTTTCATGGATTAGGGAGATCACTGAATAATTCATTTTAATCGTTCTTCTTCAGCCAATGTGCCGGTTTTTATTGGAGGAGGTTTTTTAGTAACAGATATTTTAAAATGATTAAAATTCCAGACTTCCGTAAACTCGAGGGTGCCCATAGAGGCCGCAGTAACAACACAATTGGTGAAATTGAAATTGGATAGCCTCGACTGTTCTAAGCCTTCCACTTCAAAAATCTTATTCGAATTCGTGGCTTTTATATTGGAGACATAAATGTTTTTTGCTTTAGGTATACCTTTTTCCGCGGGCTCTACTTTGTGTAACATGACTTTCCAAAGCTGAGGTATAGAATCATAATTGTATCCTTTAGGCAATTCGGTATAACTGAATGCCGGATACCAATTCAGGTTAAACTGAAAGATATTGTTCATAGAATCAAGTACGGAGTTTTGGAAATAAATATTCTCTATCGAACCACCACGCGTAGTCGCAGATTTAATCCGCAGTCCGTTATCAGTATGTTTTGCTGATAAATCGGTAGCCAGGATATTTCTAATACCACCTGATGTTTCGCTACCAAGCGTCACCAGACCGGCACCTCTGCGAGCAATACATTTTCTTATAACTACATATTCCGTAGGTTTATTAACCCGTAATCCATCCCAATCCCTGCCAGCTTTAAGGCAAAAATTATCATCGTTGCAATCAATATCACAGTTTTCTATCAATACCCAATCAGACGAATCCACATCTACACCATCCGTACTGGGACCACTTCCATCTTCGTTGTTCTTAATGATTAATCCATCCACTGTTAAATGATGTGAATACAATAATTGGACAGTCCAGAAGCCGGCATTCTTAAAGGTCAATCCTTTCAAGGTGATATCAGTGGAGTTTTGTACCAGTAATGTTCTCACCCTCTTTGCATCATAATCCACGATCCATCGCAACCCTTTGGGTACATACTCTTTCCGCATAGCCCAATATTTATCCCAACAAAACTTACCTCGTGCATTTACAATGCCTTCACCGGTGACGGCTGCATTTTTAGTATCAATAACGTTGATCAATGCAGCTGGCCAGTTCGTTTCAATACCTGAAATCCTGGTTTGGATTTCCGGATAATCGGCAAAGTTTTGTGAACCGAGGATTAAAACACCTTTATCTATTCTTAAATGCACATTTGATTTCAAAAAGATGGATCCAGTTACATAAATCCCGGGTTTAAAGGTTACGATGCCACCACCTGCTCTTGCACATTGATCAATGGCATCCTGTATAGTTGCTGTAACTACTTTGCTGGTGTCACTTAGTGCATTTACTATATACAGTTTTTGCCCGACGGGAAATTGTTTTGCACCCACTTTATTAACCCAATCCAACTTAGGAATTTGAGCTTCGGTTTGAAATAAGCTAAAAACGGCAATGAATAAAAATATTTTTCTCATTTTATTAATTATTGAATTGATTCTTTAGATTATGCATTACTGAAAAGACAGACCAGTCCGGTTTTGATTAGGATAAAATAATTAAGGCATTATTATCAAAATACTACAAAATAAACATTGAAATTAATGACTAACATAAAAATCATTTTATATTTTAAGTGAATGATGAATTTTAAAGTTAGTTCTTACCTCTAAAAACTTTTACGGGAGCTAACATTCCATTTTCATCTTCCACATATAATAAATTTAAATCTAATCCATCTAACACGATTACTGCATGAAGAGAAGAAAACCTTTTTGCATCCTGGTGCCAGTACCAGGCCAGTTTACCGGCTGGAGTATACTCTAGCAATTGTATACCACTATCTCCAAACTTGTTGCCGTGTCCCTGCCAGTTTGCAACAATATAATTGCCGTCAGATAGAATCTGAAAACCTGCATAAAAATTTGGTTTTACTTCTGCTGGGCCACCAATCGTATCCACCAATTCCCCAGCTGATGAAAAAATTTGAAAGTTTTTGGAATAACCACTACTGACAATCGTTTGCCCGGTTTTTAAACGCAATGCTTGCCAGGCATGTGGATTGCCGGCACCTTTAATTTTAGCTTTCCAAATAATATTGCCCATGCCATTGCCTTCAAATACAACATTATCAGCGGTGATTAAAAAATTGCCGTTGGCAGTTTCACGTATCAACCGTACATAATCAAAATCAGGATAGTTAATGATGCGATGGATAAGACTACCAGAATCTATTTCAACTAAAACAATTCCGTGTTTTCCTTGCCAGTTCACTCCGCTTAATATGGTATTACCATTTCGCAATCGTCGGGCTGCAATAGTACCGGGGTAAGTAGTAAGCTCAAATAACTTTTTACCAGTTGCAATTTCGCGCTCTTCGAAACCTGAGCCTGTTCCTATAAGAGCCCTGCCATGACCGACTAACTGAAGATCACGACCAGGCGGTACTGGCATATACCAATTTGAAGTTGAATCTGTTAAATCCAAATAGGATAATTGAGACATACCCTCGTCCCGCAATAATAACTTCCTGTGACGGAGACTAGGGACTGGTTGTACACGACTATTCATGAATGTTCCCGTAGTACAGTCTTGATAAATCACTGATATAATAGAACACAAAACTGCAAGAAAGGGTAGCTTATTTTTTATAAAATGATTTTTCAATTTGGTATAAAAAGTTACATTATTGGATGACCTTAATTATTCTATTTCAAAAAAATAATTACCAGATCCTATTTTCACTGAAGCGATATTGTTTTTTCGATCTAAGAAGTTTATATCTTTTTTATTAATAATTTTTCCACCTTCTTTTAAAATAGAGGAATCGGTAACGGGCAAATAAATTACAGCATCTGTATTGACTGGTATAGTCACTTTCAAAGAAAACTTTTTAATTTCCTTTTTCCATTGGCTTACAATCAGACCATAGGGAGATTGAAAACTTCCTTTAGCATAGGTCAGATCACCCACGGGTTGTGGTCTAATCTTAATATGATTGAACCCAATTGAGTTTTTCTCTTGCCCAATTCCCGCCATACCGTTGTAAAACCATTCCATAATATGACCAAGCATTAAATGATTATTTGAAACTTCTTCCAATGCAGCCCAGGATTCGGTTAAAGAGGTAGCTCCTTTTTTTAATTGGTAACCGTAACCAGCCACATCATTTCGATTATTCATATCATAAAGCAATTGAGATGCCCCACCTTCATCCAGTGCCTGTACCAGAAAATGAAACCCAATATCACCCGCAGTTAAAGCGTTGTTATTTATAGAGACAGAATCGATTAAGTTTTGTAATACCTTTTGTCTGTCCACCTCATCTACCAATCCAAAACAAAGGGGCATTGCCATGGCAGTTTGACTTCCTGTTGAATAAATTTTTGTTTCAGGGTTGTAAAAGCTTAGATTGAAATCTATTTTAATTTCATTACCCAACTGTTGATAGATCCGTAGATCCTCTTTGTTTTGAAGCAAAGCCGCCATTTTTTGGAGTATCAACACATCATAATAATAAATGGCGGTTGCTGTTAATGCTTTAGGGGTAAGCTGAGCAACACCTGGTGCTTTTGGCCCATAATCATACCAGTCACCTAATCCATGAGATACAATATTGCCTGTTGATTTACTTTTTAAATAGGCTACATATTTTTGAATCATAGGGTAAGCCAAGTCAATTATTTTTTCATCTCCATATAAGGTATAAATAAGCCAGGGCAATATCACAGCAGCACTTCCCCATTCCGGCGAGTCCCGGAAGCCTCCACCGAACACGACCAGTTCTGGGGCGATATCGGGTACCATACCATTTGATAATTGGGCGTCCATCATATCGAGAACCAACTTTTTAAATAGGTGATAAACATTAAAATTGTAGTGAATAGAGTTACCCATAAGATAATCCTGTTCTAACCAACTAAGTTTTTCTCTGTGGGGGCAATCGGTAATCACACTTTGCAAATTGCTTTTTATCGCCCATCGTATTAATTCATTTATTTGATTGTACAAGGGATTGGAACATTGAAAGTTTCCGGTAGCAGGTGAAGAATTACGGGTATGCAATGACACCAGGGAAATGATTTTTGGCTTCTCTGCAGAAGTAGAAGTATCGGGTTCAGCACCTTCTACAAGTACATAACGAAAACCATAATAAGTAAACTTCGGCTTCCAGGTTTCAATGCCATCACCTTTCAACGTATACGTATAATAATATGGAGAGCCACTGGCTACCTGGTTAGGCAATTGTTGGTTTGTTAATAATTCCGAAGGAGTAAGTTTTACAATTTGCCCTTTTTTCCCTCTGACTTTCAATTCAATGATACCGGAGCAATTCTGTCCAAAGTCATAAACATATTTACCCGATTGAGGGATCAATATTTTTTTTCCTTCAAAAGAATCCTGAATTTTTACAGGATAGTCCTGTTCAGCAATTAAGTTTCCTTCAGGTCCTTTTACCAACAGGGCATTCTTCCAGTGTCCATCATCAAAAGCAGCTTTGTTCCAATCTTTCTGTTCTGTCTGCGCATCATAATCTTCACCGCCAAAAATACTTGTGAATAAGACCGGAGATTTTGCAGTCTTCCATGTTTCATCTGAGACAATATTTTTTACTGTTCCATCCTCGTAAGTAATTTTTATTTTACAGATCATTTTCGGTAAGCCAAACCCAACAACCATTTTTACATAACGTTCCCTGTTAATATAAAAGAATCCATTTCCGACTATCATACTTATTGCATTCTGACCAGGTAATAAATCTTTAGAAACATCATAGATATTATAAAAACATTTTTTATCATAGTAAGACCATCCCGGGCTCAAAAAGTGATCACCTTTTTTCTTTCCATTTATGCTCAATTCATATTGACCCAAACCAGAAATATAAAGCAGTGCCTCTTTAATTTTTTTATCTATCAATATTTTTTTTCTGAAAATAGGGACTACTGCCCGATCCTTTAATTTATTTCCTACTGTTTTGGGATTTTCAGCACCAGGAACCACTTTCATAGAATCCGGTAGTTCTTCATACCCTATCCATTTAGCTCCTGTCCAGTCATTTTTTTCTCCGAGGGCAGTAATAAAATAATTGACATTGCTCCATGTCGATATCTTGTTATTTTTATCCCACACCCTTACCCGCCAATAATAGGTGGTGGCTGGTAATAACTTTTTTCCAGGGTATAATACAAAAATGCTATTTCCGGATAGCACTTTACCTGAATTCCAGATCGTGTTTTTTCCTAAAACCGCTTCTTCTTTTTTATCCGAAAGTACGATTTGATAAGCTTGTTGAACCTGGTTTTTTTCCTTTGAAGACATCTGCCAGCTAAAATAAAAACCATTTAGTGGTACACCAGCGGGATTGGTCATTTTTTCACACTGGGGCATTAAAATATGTACCTGTGCCGGCCCTTGTATTTTAATTCCGAATATAAAACAGAAAATAAAAATATTTTTTTTAAGCAATTCAGACATCTGATGGATTTTGATAACATGAATTATTGATCTTCAGAGGAGATTCAAGACATTAGAAAGATAATAAAATTAAGAAAGGTTGGTCCCATTGGTTTTTTGTTTTATTCACAACCAATGACTTCTACTCTTGCATTATCACATGCCCTTAAAACATGTAAAAAGTCATTCTTCACTTCAGATTCATTTTGCAATATTCCATCCGCATTTAAAACTATTAAGATGACTTTTTCTTCTTCAATCCATTCCAGGTCAGCCAATACTTCTTCCAAAGCATCGAGATTATAACCAAAATAATCGGGTATGCTTAATTGTTGAGCTATTGTGATATAACATTTTTCAATTGTATCGCAGGTATTGCCGTCAATAAAAACATATCGAGTGCCATCAAAGCTATAATAATGTATATTGTTTGATTCCATACTTATAATATTTCAGTAAAACTTTTATAATGGTCATCTGAATACCAGCTCCGGCCATTGCTGCCGGTTATTATTCGTTCAGCATCCCGGTTTTGATTCTGGATTTTTGGATTGACATCCCATTCCTGATAGGTAATCACATGATGTTGTTCATCCTGTATGGGTAATAACTTTTCGCGGTTACTAAAAACCCTGCCGCCGACATTTCCGTCAGGTGCACGATGATGTGCTTTGATATAAGATAGTATATCCCGGACTTTTTGTGGAATTTTCGATCCGGCTATAGTGGGAATTGGTTTCGCAACTGAAATTTCCGGTTTATTAACAGGGATCGAAACTGATGAACCAGACGGCTCCTGCTTAATAGAGACTTTGGGGTGTAAAAAATTACTTCCTGAAATTAAAACACCCAATACTAATCCAACGATCAGGCCCCCTAAGAACTGACCATAGTTTTTAACCATGATCAAATATCCATGGTTATAAGGACTTAACCTATTCTTTTCCTTCTACGAGAAAGGATTTCATTTTTTTACCTGAGGATATGAATACTTGAATACGTAAAAACCCGTTTTCAAATCCTTGTGTAATAAAAATTGGCACTGCAAAGTGGCAATACAAATTGCATTAAGATTTAGTTCGTGCGACTGCATTTATTCGATCGCGCTATTGAAATAGGAGTAATTGGTAAAGTGCGTCAACGGAATTCTCCATTATCTTCATTTTAAACTTTTTATTATATTAGTCATTGATTTAAATTTCATAATATACTAAACTTGAAAAATACGTTTAAATTAATGCTATTGGTGTGCTACCTGGGTATCCAATCATTGAGTGCCCAAAAAATTATTCCCTTATACCAGGGGTCAGTTCCCAACAATAAAGAAAATAAAGGTTTTATTGATACGGCACGTGTATTTAAAACGAGTAGTGGAAAGGAGGTACACTTCCTGACTCGCATTATCATTCCTGAAGTCTACGTTTATCTTCCGGCAAAAAACAATACCGGAGGTGCGGTGATCATCTGTCCGGGAGGAGGGTACGGTGGTCTTGCTATTGATCACGAAGGACATGATATAGCTAAAAAACTAGCGGAAAATGGTATAGCAGGAATAGTTCTTAAAAACAGGGTTCCTAATCCCGCTTATGTAATCAATAAATCCATTGTCCCCCTTCAGGATGCCCAACGAGCAATACAACT
>JBDTUE010000227.1:0-7113 GCA_040007895.1 Saprospiraceae bacterium
GAATTCAATCAGCACAATTATCAAATTCTGTGGGAGAAGTAATTTGGAATAAAGCTGCAAGTGCAAGCCCATCCACTGCATGGGGTAGTTGGCAAAGTGCCGCAAACCCTACTTTAAGAGATGTTCATGAATATATATTGATATTTTCAAAAGGGGACTACAAAAGAGAAAAAGAAAGCAAGGAAAATAGTATTAGCAAGGAGCAATTTATAGAATGGACCAAATCTATATGGACAATGAATGCAGAAAGTGCTAGACGCATTGGACATCCTGCACCATTTCCAGAAGAGCTTCCATTCCGATTGATTCAATTATATTCTTTCAAAGGTGACATCATCCTTGATCCATTTATGGGTAGTGGAACTACTGCACTTTCTGCAGTTAAGTCAGAAAGAAAATTTGTTGGCTACGACATTAGTAAAGAATATGTTGCCCTTTCTGAAAAAAGACTACACTCTTATATTTCACAGACAAAAATAGCTTTTAAAGAATCCCAATAAGTGTGCTAATCCCTAATAATAAAATTAAAAGCCTTCTTCTTTTACCAATAATTATCCTCTTTGTTCTGTTTTCAAATTCAATTTGTTCACAAAATGAATTTAGAATAAAACTAAGTACAGGCAAATTTTACAATCCATGGAACCATTTAATAAAATCTTTTTATCACATACCTCAGCCTGGCAATCAATTTAAATTCAGTTTCGAATATGATATTACACATAAAGTGGGATTGAGGTTTTCAATGCTAGATGGATTACATAGATATTATGATTCAGGTAATCTGACCAATGATCCAACTTATGTTACTTACAGAAAAGGGATTGGAACAAATGTAAAATCCTATAATTTTATTACCGGACCAGAGGTATTGTTCACCCTTTATAGTAATACTCAATTCAAGGTGAACGCGGGTGTGGGTGCTGCAATTCTTTTCCAGGTCCGTACATTCACTACCAGATACGAATATGATGAAGGTCCCAGGCATATTATTTATTGGGACAATCGTGATCAGGCTGCATTTCATGATTTATGTTTCCCAATTTCAATAAGTTTTGAATATAAACTTTTAAATAAGCTTGGACTTTTTTTTGAATCCGGAGCGTATGTGGAGCCCGATTTTCCAGTGATGGGATTACATGTAGGAGTGGGAGCCTCTGTGGGATTTTAGTGACGAGATATCAATCGTTTTATGATTGTATTATACACTACTTTATATTTAAATGGGTATGATCTTATTTATTTGTAGCATTTTCTATGCAAGCTGCACTTGGCCATAATTCTCTAAAAACTACTTTGATTTACGTACACCTTACCGAAGCCAAAGGCTGTCATTAATTATCGTTTGCAAAGCCCACTTGATATGTTCGAATTATCCTAATTTTGGAACAGACATAAGAATATATAAAACTGTTGCGTATAATGATTTTGTTCGTCATGTTGGCCCAGGCCATACTATTTTAAAGACTATAAAAACTAAATGGAAGAAAATAAAGAGATAGAAGACAAAAATTCAGAGAAACTATCTAATGAGAATATTACTTCTGTGAATCCCATCATTTTTAATCCCAATCAAGAGCCAGAAAATATGGAGGTACCTGCAAAGGAACTACACAAAGTACCCGATAATGGTTTTAAACATTATCTATTTGAATTTTTAATGCTATTTCTTGCCGTATTCTGTGGATTTTTAGCAGAAAACTACAGGGAGTCTTTAGTGGATAAAGCAAAAGAACTCCACTATATGCAAAATATGGTGGCCGATCTGAAAGCTGATACCACGGATCTTAATTTTTCTATTTCCTACCAGCAGTTATGGTCCAATCATTTGGACAGCGCTTTACAAATACCCATTGAATGCCTCATAGATATTAATACTCAAGACACTTTCTTTTATCATTTCTTCCCGTATTATAGCTGGATGCAACCATTTGCTCAAAATGACAATACGATGACACAATTGAGGGCCGGAGGGTTTAACCTTATCAGAAATGAGAATACAATTGATTCTATAAATCTGCTTTATAACGTTTATAAGGGTGTAAAGTTTGGTATGGATTTTAATATCGTCTGCTATTGGGATGTTGTACATAAAGCACAACAACTAATGAATTTACCGGCACCTGCTGCCGTCATCGAAGAAGTCATACCAAAACGTTTTCTTGAGAACACTGAAATTTTTATAAACTATGATAAGCCTGCGATAAAACAGCTTTACAGTATGATGACTAATGCAAATGGAACTTTAGTTAATACAATAGTAGCTGAAAAGCAATATTTGGAAAAAGCTAAAAGGCTGCTTGCCTATCTTCAATGGAAATATCACCTGA
Source organism: Saprospiraceae bacterium (assembly GCA_040007895.1). Classification (GTDB taxonomy): domain Bacteria; phylum Bacteroidota; class Bacteroidia; order Chitinophagales; family Saprospiraceae; genus JADJLQ01. The sequence goes on from JBDTUE010000227.1 coordinate 2,328, forward strand.
AGTAAAACGTTATTAAATATCATAATGGTGCATGTTCAATAATTTCTGAATACACAAACCAATAAATAGATACAACTATGGCAAAAAACAAATTACTACGAATGGACAATGTCGGCATTGTGGTAGAATCCCTCGATGATGCTATCTCTTTTTTCACGGAGATAGGTCTGAAGCTCGAAGGACGAGCCATGATCGAAGGAGAATGGGCTGGTCGCGTAACCGGACTGGGTGATCAGCACGTAGAGATCGCTATGATGGTTACCCCGGATGGTCACAGCCGGCTTGAGCTTTCGCGATTTCTCAGCCCGCTAACTATTTCAGATCACCGGACTGCACCCGTGAACTCTCTCGGATATCTTCGGGCAATGTTCACCGTTGAAGACATCGACGAGATGGTATCCAGGCTGATCAAACACGGCGCTAAACTCGTAGGTGAAGTAGTTCAGTACGAGAACTCGTATCGGCTCTGTTATATTCGCGGGACCGAAGGACTTTTAATCGGATTGGCGGAAGAAGTCGGTAATAAATGAATTTGTGGTACAGAGCTAAATGGAAAAATAATCCCATACTTCGGCAGTTATCGGTAACTGGAATAAAACTTTGAGTACTGTGAGATTTTTCGAGATAATTAAAAGAAATATTTTCAGCTAAGAATTAAGGGATGCTAAGGATTTTAATGTCCTCTTTATTATAGCCTTTGCGAGCTTTGCGATCTTTGCGGGATATTAAAACAAGTATCATTTGCAAAGCCCACTTGATATGTTCGAATTATCCTAATTTTGGAATAGACGTCGGAATATATACACCTGTTCGTATATAAAAATTTGTCCGTCAGTTTAAATATCCTGGATGAAAGTACTTGCGTTTATATTTGGGCTATTGCTCCTCCAGTCTTGCAACACTTCCTATGATTTGCAAATTATCAACGCAAAAATATTCGACACAAAAACGGGCATTATACTTGATAACAGAAAAATATTAATCAATGCAGATACTATTGCCGCTGTAGTTAATGGTAATAAATCAGTAAAGGCAAGGAAATCCATAGACGCTCAGGGGAAACTAGTTACACCCGGCATCATTGATGCCCATATCCATCCTATGCATTTCTTTGGTGACTACGATGCGGCACCATTATACCTGGCAGCAGATTCATTGGACTACTTTAGAAAGAGGTTTTCCGACGATTACCTGCCTTACGGTGTAACGGCAGTGATGATAATGGGCCAGCCGGAAAGTTGGCTAAAGCCCATTCTGAACTGGTCGGCGCATCCTTCCCCTGATTATACAGACATCTATACTACAGGCGGAGCCCTTATTTCAATAGAAGAACGCCAACCGTATATTGGTCATATTACAGTAGAATCTCCTCTGGCTGCCCGGCAAAAGGTACTGGACTATTACAAAATGGGTATTCGGCATTTGAAACTATACTGGCGTTTGAGACCGCCTGAGTTTGATTCAGCTTATAAGACAGCGGACAGTTTAGGAATGCGGGTGTATGGACATATTGACAATGATATCATGAATATGAACACCAGTATGCAGATAGGTCTCAAAAATTATGAACACATATTTACAATAACGTACAGCCTTCCCCTTAGTGATACTGACGGAACTCATTTTGCTGAGTGGATGGATAAATTCTATGGAAAAGATAAATGGCAGTCTTTACCCTTTTTTGAAAGCCGAATGAACGAAGTCCGGTGGAGTATAGATAACCAGTCGAAGGCAATAGATTCTCTTATTGAAAACCTATTAAAAAATAACGCAACTTTTTCTACTACCATTCACCTGTTTGCTGAACAATTCGGATTAGCCTATTTTTCAAATATTAAGAATATATCCGATTCAGGATTAAACAAAGAACGGATGAAACGTAATGCTGATAACTTTAAAGCATTTATGACTCTTGTAAAAAAAATATATGATAAAGGCATTAAAATAAGATTAGGAACTGACTGCCCAAATGGAGGAAAAGCAGCTTTATCTGAACAACTCATCCTGGCTGAGTATGGATTCTCCGTTCCCGCTATCATTCAGATTTCCACCATCAATGGAGCAACGGCTTTGGGCATGGAAGCTAAGTATGGTTTAGTAGAAGAGGGGAAAAAAGCAGACCTGATTATCTATGATAAAAGTCCGTTTGATGATTATAAAAATTTCCGTTCCAACCGGACAATAATAAAGGACGGAGCAATTTATAAAACTGTGATAGGTTCAAACGCAGGACAGTAGCTTTAAAAAATAAGGGCAGAAGAATATAGGTTTAACAAATTATCTTTATTGAACTGTAGGAAAAAATGAAACTGAAGTTTTTCAAGTACCCTTACTTCTTAAAGTCCTGTACGTTGTGTTTCATCCTGGTGAACATTCTCAAACGTTGACCAACTAATAAAATAAACAATGCCAGAAAACCCAGACGATGAAGACAATCCGATAAAACTTCCATTGGAAAATTTACTTATTGAAATTATCCCTGCTATGGACACGGTGGTTATAAACCCAAATCAAGAAACAGAAAATATGGAAACACATGCACCAGAAAAACACAAAGCACCTGGCCAGAGATGGTAGCATTATTTCTTCGAGTTTTTAATGTTATTCCTTGCAGTGTTTGCCGGTTTCATTGCCGAAAATAAAAGAGAGGATATTGAAGAGCATCAACGGGAAAAAAAATTTGCTAGACGACTGCTGTCCGATCTTCGGCAGGATTCGATATTCTATGAAACCAGGATCAGGTTGCTTGAAGAAAGACAAAAAAACCATATCCGGTTTCTGAATGTTATGACTAACCCGGCACGTGCTGCAGACTGGGAAGTAATAAAAGAATTTGTTCCGTTGCTGACGCCAACCAATAATGACTTTACCACCGTGACGTACAACCAGATGAAAAATTCAGGAAGCTTACGATATATAGAAAATGACAGTCTTACAACTTCCATGCAGAAATATTATGATGTTCTTTTGGCAAAAGCTTCGCATGATGCTGAAGGCGCTGATAAATTCTTTATAGACTATATCATTCAGTATATGACAAAACATTTTCGTTTCCAGGATTTCAAGCCAGTCAATGGCTCGAAGCAAAACATAAAACTCCTCAACCGGTCAGCTGAGTCAGATCAGGAATTGATCAATATTATGGGTGTATGGGCATCCAACTGTGATACACAGCTCAATTTATTAAGACCGGCTCAGAAACAAATGTTAGAGTTAATTGTTGAGATCAAAAAAGAATATCATCTCGGGTAAAGAATATTTTCAGTTCATGGGCGCACGACAAATTGTACATATTGCTATAACCCGACCGATCCCGATAGAAATCGAGACAGTCGCACAGACCAAACCTTAACGCAATCTGACATACACCCCATCACGCTATTACCATTAGTAGGTTAACCATATTTGGTAAATTTGAAGATAAGTTTTAAAGATAATGGAAGGTCGCATCATTAATATTGATCCAGAAATTTTAGGCGGGACGCCTGTCTTCTTTGGTACGCGGGTTCCCATCAAAAATCTATTTGACTATCTCGAATCTGGCGAATCTATTGACTATTTTCTTGATGACTTTGGCGGAGTTCAAAGAGAACTAGTTATTAAGATCCTTGAAATGCAAAAGGAAAAATAATAAAAGTGAATTTTTTATAATTCATTTGTTGAATAAAAAACGGCTCTTCAAAGAGTTCTATTATCATTTTTTACCTTTTGCAATTATGTTGTCCTGCAAACTGCTCGCCCTCGTTTGGGTCGACTACTTCAAAGTTTGCCATCATGCCAGCTGCATGATGTTCAAGGATATGACAATGATACATCCACATACCCGGCCTGTTGTCGGGCATCCACACAATCTTCGATTTGCTGCGGGGAGTTAAATTGATGGTGTCTTTCCATGACAAATAGTTGGGAGCCTTTCCGTTTTCTTCCAGCACCTGGAAGAAAAAACCATGCAGATGAAAGGGATGATCCATTAAGCTCGTGTTTGAAATTTCCCATACCTGCAACTCACCAACATATACAGGTTTGTCGTTAGTGTGCATCCCACCGTTTACCTGAAAATCAATGATATGTTTTAAACCAGGGTCCACCGAAAGTTTTATCGACCTTGTAATTTCTGCATCAGCAGAAGCCAGTGGCTCAATCGTTCTCAGCACTTCTGGAATAAATGTTACAGATGGTTTCATCGGTCCAACGTGTACGGTGGCAAATTTTTCCCGCTTCGCTTTTAGGATTGTAGTTCTGTTGTAAGCAAGTGATTCCATCGAAAATGTTTCGCCTTCAGTAAAAGGCCCTGCAAGAATATCAATACGTTCTCCTGGCGTAAGTAATACCTGGTTAACCTCCAATGGTTTTTCAAGCAATCCTCCATCTGTGCTAATAATTTTAAAAGATCTACCATCAAGGTGTAACATAAAATATCTGGCGCTGGATGAGTTTATAAAACGCCATCTTTCTATTTGTCCTGCATGCGTATTAATGATGGGATTTTCCTTTCCGTTTATCAACAGAGTATCACCCTGGCGGCCGTCATGCCTTTCAACCCAACGGCTTATAATATTTCCTTTTTTAAAACTATTATTCCTATTGAGTTTCATATCATCTATCATAAATACCCTGTCGGCATCGGTCACAGGATCTGAATCATCTTCTACTATAAGTGCCCCATACATACCCCTTTCCATTTGCTCGGTCTCATTATGATGAGAATGATACCAAAATGTTCCCGCATCAGGTACTTCAAAATTGTATTCAAAAGTTGCTCCGGGTTGTATTGGCTTTTGTACTT
>JBDTUE010000228.1:0-7082 GCA_040007895.1 Saprospiraceae bacterium
TCCGATTGGCTCGCAAATGTGGGAGTAAACCGGATATTAGGAGTTTCAAATCCCGCCTTTAATGCAGTTAGGATTTCACCCTGAGAGACGCAATCTATACCTATTTGCTGGTCTCGGATTGTCTTTAAAATGGAAATATTACTGTTGGCTTTCATAGCATAACAAAACATTATCCTGGAATAAGAAATACTTTGTTTAAGACGGTTAATATTGGCGATGATCGTAGATTCTGAATAAATATAAAGAGGACTGTGATATTGATTAATGATTTCAGCAAGCATATGAGGGTAAAAATATTGTTTTTTTGTAATGCATTAAAAGATAAGTGACATGAATTTTTGTTAACGAAAAATAACATAAGGGGGACATGAAATAGATGTTAAATTATTATTAATTACAAACAATAAATAAGCCATTTGTAAGTTAGAGGTATAAAGTAGTCCATTTGATAATTCTATTGATCTGATGTTTTAAATGAAGAAATTTCTGGCAACATCTTTATTAATACTTTATATAGTGTTTATTGCTCATCCCGGCGAGATAGCAAAGTTGCCGTTATTAGTTAAACATTATAAAATTCATCATTCCCTGAATCCCGGGATGACTTTTTGGGATTTTTTTAGTGAACATTATTTGGAAGATGGCCGGCTTCATAAAGATTTTGAAGAAGACATGAAACTACCATTTAAAAAAGCCATAAATTGTGTAAATGATATCGCTAGTTATATTAATAGTAAGCAGCTAGTCAATTTATCCTTTTTGCCGGACATAAATACAACGGCCCCTTGTTTGAGACCCATCATTTTTCATTCTTATAATTATTGTTTGGATATTTTCCAACCACCCAATTAACATGCTTTTTTTAAGGCTGGTGAGCAGACCAGCTATATCTTCTATTACAGTGTTGTATTCAATACTGGATTGCAGCATTTTTTATTTTCTAAACTTATTGTTTTTTCAAAAAGCAGGATGAATAGCTTTAAATTGATTTTTCCAGGGTTGTCTATGGAATTAATCCAACGCCTGTTTGGGGTGTGTGCCAGGCGTTATTATCAGGAAGGTGATCTATTAATAAGACCTGGTCTGGTAATAAAATCTATAGTATTGGTTACTAAAGGCAGAATAAAAATAATCAGGGAAGATCAGGAAGGTAAAGAATTTTTTATTTATTATCTGATGCCAGGTCAGGCTTGTGTTTATACCCTGGCCAATCCAATGTCATCAGAAGTATCCATGATTTCCGCAAAAGCTATTGAAGATACGGAAGTCTTTATGATACCTATTCATTTTGCTAATACCTGGATGTTTAAATACAAATGTTGGAATGATTTCGTCATGAAGGCCTTTCAGGATCATCTCACTAAAATGATGCAGGTGCTTGATTTATTGGCGTTCAAAAACCTGGACGACAGGCTTGAATATTATTTAGAATACCATCGTAGATTGATGGATTGTCAAGCCTTAAAATTTTCACACCAGGAGGTAGCCAATGATATAGGATCTTCCAGGGAAGCTATTTCCAGGTCTCTTAAGAAGATGGAAGCCAGAGGCAAAGTGAAATTACACAGAAGTTATATTGAATTGACATAACCTATACGATGAACCAAACGACTCATTTAATTTATACCAGAAGCATGTCCGTGATCGTAATAATCACTTTCATCGGATTGACATATCTGGGATTTTCATATTATCGCTTGCCCATTGAACAACGTTTTTTTCATCCTCAACATAATATACTTAAACCAAGTGGGATAATAGGTCATGGTATGGGTATAGTGGGTACCCTATTAATGATCATTGGAGTATTTGGTTATATGATCAGGAAGAGAAAACGAAGTTTATCGCGAGTAGGTGTTTTAAAGTATTGGCTCGAATTCCATATTTTTTTATGTACCCTGGGACCTATACTGGTATTGTTCCATACCGCATTTAAATTTGGAGGTATTGTGGCCATTAGTTTTTGGAGTATGGTCGCTGTAGTGATAAGTGGGGTGATTGGCAGATTTATTTATAATCAAATTCCCAGATCCATACAAGGCAGAGAATTGAGCCTTAGTGAAGTAAGATCTATTCAGCAGGATGTCACCAGAGAATTGGATTCTGTGGGTGAGGAACTTAGCAATGAAATTTTACAAAAGATAAAGGGGAATAGTACCGATGAAATCAAAGGAAATTCGATTTCAGATATCCTTCGCGATTACTTCAGAGATCAGGCTACTTATTCATCCATAAAACAAAGCCTTGGAGTAAAAACAATTGATTCGGTCGATGCCAGGCATATACTCAAACTGGTAAAATATGAATTGCAGTTACAACGGAAGATTAAGCGACTGCAGCAAATGCAAAAATTATTCAGGTCCTGGCATGTGGTTCATCTTCCTTTTGCTTTGATTATGTTGGTCATTATGGTGATCCATGTAATCATAACCTTAACCTTTGGTTACCGATGGATTTTTTAATACAAACGTAATATGCTTGAGCAATTCATTATATATTCAATTGTTCTGGGTTTTTGTGGCATTATATTGTACATATATTTAAGGAAACTAAAGACAAATTCTTCCATAGTATCCCACAAAATTGAGCAAGCTAAACTTGATGGCATCCATGAACCTGTTTCATTGCACCCGGTTATTAATCCGGATAACTGTATTCAAAGTGGTGCGTGTATTACAGCTTGCCCTGAACATGATATTATAGGTATCAAAGATGGATTGGCTACCATTATTAATGCGTCACAATGCATTGGCCACGGTGCCTGTTTTCATGCCTGTCCGGTCCAGGCAATCACTCTGGCTATTGGAACAGAAAAGCGTGGTGTTGATTTGCCCCATATTAAACCAAATTTTGAAACTAATGTGCCTGGTATTTATATCGCGGGCGAATTGGGTGGTATGGGATTGATAAAAAACAGTGTAGAGCAAGGAAAACAGGCTGTTGAAAATATAGCTGAAGATCAAAAATCAAGGAAGGGAATAGCACAATTTGATCTAATAATAGTTGGAGCCGGCCCGACTGGTATTTCTGCTTCGCTCGCTGCCAAAAAATTAAATATTAGTTTTCTGACCCTTGATCAGGATACATTGGGTGGCACCGTATTTTCATTTCCCAGGGCTAAAGTAGTCATGACGGCACCTATGGACTTACCTCTTTTTGGAAAAGTAAAATTATTTGAGACCAGTAAAACCGAGCTTCTTAAGTTGTGGACAAAAGTATTGACCAAGCATGAAATCAACATTAAAGAAAATTGTAAGGTGGAGAAAATAGAGAATATGGGCGATCATTTTAAGATCGTTACTTTACAGGAAGAGACATTTACCTGTAAAAATGTATTATTGGCGATTGGCCGAAGAGGCACTCCCAGAAAACTCAATATTCCCGGAGAAGGCATGGAAAAGGTTGCCTATAGATTGTTAGAGCCGGAATTAATATTTGATAAAAAAGTAATTGTAGTAGGTGGTGGTGATTCAGCTATTGAATCTGCTCTATTATTAGCCGAACAAAATCAGGTAATACTCTCTTATCGGGGAGATTCCTTCAATAGAATCAAACCAAAGAATGGTGAAAAAATCAAGACAGCCGTTGCGAATGGAATGGTGGATTTGCGATTTGGAACCAATTTGATTTCTATACACGAAGGAAATGTGATATTATCTAACAATACGCTGCAAACCGTAGAGCAAATTGAGAATGATCTCGTTTATATCTTTGCCGGAGGTGAGTTACCAACTGCATTTTTAGAAAAAACCGGAATAGAAATCACCAAGAGATTTGGTCATACTGTACTTTCTCATAAAGGAACCAAGAGATGATGCGCTGTTTGGTGATAACCGGCTTTTGTTTAACATTTATCTTTCCAAAGAATGGTTTTACACAAATTTCTCCGGGACCTTTATCCGAAGTACATAAATCTCTGGAGGGTATCAGTAATTGTACCAAGTGCCATGATCTTACAAAAAAAGTTTCTAATGAGAAATGTCTTGCCTGTCATCTTGATGTTAAAGCGAAACAGGAAGCTCAAAAGGGGTACCACGCTTCAAAAGAAGTTCAGGAAAAAAATTGTTTTATTTGCCATAGCGACCATCATGGGCTAAAATTCGAAATTATACATTTCGACAAAAAAAAATTCGATCATAAAAGTACCGGTTACGATCTTACTGGTACACACCTTAACCTGGATTGTATAAAGTGTCATACCTCAAAATACATTGCGAATGAAGAAGCACGAAAAAAACAGTTTACCTATTTAGGACTTGATGATCAATGTGTAAGTTGTCATCAGGATGTTCATAAAAAAACATTATCTCAGGATTGTGCAACTTGTCATAATACAACACATTTTAAACCGGCTGTCTTTTTTAACCATCAAAAGACTGATTTCGTTTTGAAAGGGCAGCACCAAAAAATTGATTGTATCGAATGTCATAAGCCCCAACCAGGAGTAAGTATTGCCAATAAAAATATAACTTTTACTATTGAGCGGTTTAAGCAATGTATCTCCTGTCATGAAGATATTCACCAAAAACATTTTGGTGAGGATTGCGCCAGCTGCCATAATCTCGAATCTTTTCAGCAGCTAAAGAAGATTGACATATTTAATCACACCATTACCTCATTCCCATTAAAAGGTAAACATATACATGTTGATTGTATTACGTGTCATACGAATGGTACAAAAAGTCTGTCCGTAGCATTCCAGGAATTTAATGGTAAGGATTATTCAAAATGTACACTTTGTCATAAAGATATTCATGATAATAAATTTGGTCAGCAATGCATAGATTGTCATTCAGTGGAGTCTTTTAAAATCACCAAATCGGTAAGTAATACATTCAATCATGACTTAACAGATTTTAAATTAGAAGGGCTCCATCAACAAGTAGATTGTAAGGCCTGTCATACAGGAAAACTTACAGCTGCTTTGCCGTTTAATCAATGTAATGATTGCCACCATACTGCCAAGCATGAAGATTTTTTTGTTAAAAATGTAAAATTGGATTGCAACGTATGTCATGATGTAAATGGTTTCATAGAAACAAGTTATTCGTTGGCAGATCATAATAAAACCAAATTTCCATTAGAAGGTGCACATATGGCAATCGCATGCATTGACTGTCACAAAAAAGAGGACAAGCTGATTTTTAAAGACCTGGGCATGACATGTGTTTCCTGTCATAAGGACATTCACCAGGGACTATTGAAAACTGCATTTTATGAAAATCAGGCTTGTCAAAAATGCCATACGGTTAAAGCGTGGAATGAATTGGTTTTCAATCATAATCTGACCAATTGGAAATTAGAAGGAAAACATATTGCGCAGTCCTGTGTTGCCTGTCACCTTGAAAAAAAGAATGGTCCAGAGCGAAAAATAATTTTTGAGCTAGGAGATTTAAACTGTGAGGCTTGCCATAAGGATGTGCACGTAAAACAATTTGCAGTCAATGGAACCACAGCATGCTTACACTGTCATGGCTTTGAAGATTGGAAAGCGAGCAAATTTGATCACCAAAAAGCAGCTTTTTCTCTGGAAGGAGCACATAAAAACGTGGCGTGTGATCAATGTCACAAAACAATTATTGAAAAGGATGTTTCTTGCATACAGTATAAATTTATAAGTTTTAGATGCATCGACTGTCATTTGTAATATTATTCGTTCTTAAAGCATCGTTGTCATTTGGTCAATCACCGCATGGCATCAACTTTAAACTCGATTGTATTCAATGCCATACCGCTGCAAATTGGCAAGTTAATCCCGATTCAATTTCTTTCAGGCATGATTCCACCTTATTTAAATTAACTGGTCAACACACCCAGGTTGATTGCAAATCTTGCCATTCCTCCCTGGTATTTTCTGACGCTGAACCTAATTGTGTTTCCTGTCACCAGGATATGCACAGCCGCACCTTGGGTAATGATTGTGTGCGTTGCCATTCTACGAATAATTGGGAAGTATCAAATATTTCAAGGCTTCATCAATTGGCTTCTTTTCCATTGTTAGGTGTACATGCTACTGTGAATTGCAATGAATGTCATAAATCATCAGATCCTCTACGGTATGATCGAATTGGTTCGGCATGTGTAAATTGCCACATCACGGATTATCAAAACAAGGAAAAAATTGACCATGTGAAGGCAGGATTTTCAACGAATTGTACAACTTGTCACAATGAGAATGCCCTGGATTGGAAGTCAAGTTACAATCATGATTTCTTTCCATTGACGATGGGCCATGATCTGGATGCTTGTTCAAAATGCCATACCTCAGGAAATTATAGTTCAACATCTCCTGCCTGTGAATCGTGTCACAAAACAGATTATCTGACCGCTAAAAATCCGGATCATACTGTTGCCCAATTTTCATTAGACTGCAAGACTTGCCATTCAGTTGCATTAGATTGGAAACCAGCACAGTTTACTCAACACGATGACAAATATTTCCCGATTTATACAGGTAAACATGCCGGTACATGGAATGAATGTACAGCATGTCACTCCAATACTACTAATTATCAGGTATTTGCTTGTATCGAATGTCATGAACACAATAAGCCGGTTACTGATCAAGTACATGCAACAGTAAACGGGTACTCATTTTCAAGCACAGCTTGTTTAGCTTGCCATCCAACTGGCAATGCAGACGTCACTTTTGATCATAGCAGGACGAAGTTTCCATTAACAGGAGGACATATAGGAGTTGATTGTATTAGTTGTCATGCGAAAGGATATGCAGGTACCAGTACCAAATGTGTGGATTGTCATTTAGCGGTATATAATTCAGCAATCAATCCGAATCACAAAAAATTAAATTTATCCACTGAATGTGCAAGTTGTCACAGCACCATCCCGGATTGGGAACTGGCCAATTTCCCCGATCACAATGCAATATATAAACTGGAGGGAGCACATACAGCTATTAAGAACGATTGTGCTTCTTGTCATCACGGCACTTACGATGGAAGTACACCGACGACCTGTGTGGGCTGTCATTTATCGGATTACAATACAACTACCAATCCGAATCATAAGACCTCAAACTTCCCGACGACTTGTGTGAGTTGCCATAGTCAGGCAGCGTGGCA
>JBDTUE010000229.1:0-7020 GCA_040007895.1 Saprospiraceae bacterium
GCGGCTGCAAACCAAAGCCAGGCCTTTACAGGCACCTGCTTATACTCTTTAAGCCCGCCTGAAACAATTGCTGAAATCAAAACAATTGAAAAAAGCACCCCGGTGCGGACAACCAGGGCAAAACTTTCGTTTGCGTCCCGCATACCCATCTTGGCGAATACCAGAGCAATTCCACCTGTAACCATGGCGAGAAGTGCGTAAAAGACCCAGGACTGCATTTTAGTTATATTAATTTGATTTTAAAAGTAGTTACTTAAACCGGTATTTTTAAGGTCTGAATGAAGATTATTAATTTGATGTTTCATCCTGATTATTTTCTTATAAAGCATTGGCAAATAATTACTTTTGACCGCTTATTCAGCGCCGTTGATAAATGAGAAGTAAGGTACACGACAAAGTCACCACAGCATCACTGTTGGTAGCAATAGGTATTATATATGGCGACATTGGTACCAGTCCGCTTTATGCTTTCAAAGCTATACTTGGCGATCGCACTATAGATGAGGTATTGGTTTATGGGGGTGTCTCCTGTGTATTCTGGACCCTGGTGTTCCAGACCAGTATCAAATACATCTGGCTTACTTTAAGAGCAGATAATGATGGAGAAGGCGGTATTTTTTCCTTGTATGCCCTGGTACGCAGGTTTGGTAGAGGATTAGTGACTCCTACAATGATAGGGGCTGCAGCCCTTCTTGCTGATGGATTGATCACACCACCTATTACTATCATGTCAGCTATTGAAGGTCTTGGAACCCTCAAAGGCCTTGAACATATTCCGATCATACCGATCGTAATAGGCATCATTTCAGCTTTCTTTATCATTCAGCGATTTGGGACACAAAAGGTAGGTACTATGTTTGGGCCAGTCATGATGATTTGGTTTACTATGCTTTTTATTCTGGGTTTTAACCAGATTATTCAACATCCGGGTATACTAAAAGCACTTAATCCGTATTATGCCTTTGAATTATTAGCTAGATACCCCGGTGGTTTTTGGTTATTAGGAGCTGTATTTCTTGCTACTACCGGAGCGGAAGCACTTTATTTTGACCTTGGTCATTGTGGAATTAAAAATATCAGGATCACCTGGGTTTTTGTTAAAACTTGTTTGGTGACCAATTACCTTGGGCAGGCAGCTTGGGCCATGCAACATATACAAACCAGTTTGGATGGTAAAAGTCCATTTTTTGAAGTAATGCCACACTGGTTTTTGCTGATAGGAATTTTAATTGCCACGGCGGCTGCGATCATAGCCTCACAAGCGGTGATCAGCGGTAGTTATACATTGATCAGTGAAGCGGTCAACCTCAATCTGTGGCCACGAGTAACGATAAGGCAACCTTCTGAAACCAAAGGTCAGATCTATGTACCGAGTATCAATCTTTTACTTTGGGCAGGATGCTGCATGATCGTATTATTCTTTAAAACTTCTACCAGCATGGAAGCAGCCTATGGTCTTGCTATTATTTTAGCAATGATGATGACTACTACTTTGTTGAATAGTTTTTTGATGTACCGGTTAAAATGGAATAAAATAGCTACTACAGGAATTATCACTCTATTTGGCTCCCTTGAACTTTGTTTTTTTATTGCCAATATTAAAAAATTTCCAGAAGGCGGTTACATCACCATTCTTTTAGCTTTTGTTTTCTTTAGCATCATGTATGTGATCTTTAATGGCCGTAAGATCAGTAACAGGATGACTAAATGGGTCAATCTGGATGATTTTAATTCATCGCTGAAAGAATTGAGTGAAGACAACGAGATTCCTAAATTTGCAACCCACCTGATCTATCTCACTAAAGCAAACACCGTCCATCAAATCGAACAAAAAATAGTTAATTCAATCCTTTCGAAAAATCCTAAACGGGCAGATGTCTATTGGTTTTTACATTTACACCGTACAGAAGCTCCATATACCCTGGAGTATAATGTACATGAACTCCTCGATGATAAAGTCATTAAAGTAAATCTGCATGTTGGTTTCAGGATACAACCCCTGACAGAACTTTATTTTAAACAGATCGTACGCGAGCTGGTGATGAAAAAAGAACTCAACCTGCATATGCGTGCGGATGGAGCCACTAAATACAATACGGAGCCTGATTTTAAATTCGTCGTGATAGAGAAATATATATCCGTTGAAAATAAATTCACCGCTAAAGAAGAGATTTTGCTCAACAGTTATTTTTTCCTGAAAAATCTTGGTTTGAGTGATGAAAAGGCTTTTGGATTAGACAAAAGTGATGTTATCGTAGAAAGTATTCCACTGGTGATTCATCCTGTAGAAGACGCGAAACTTAAAAGACAAGATGGATCTTTTACCATCAGTCATCATTCAGAAGTGTCTGATGTCGTCCATTAGCAGGCATTTTACTTCGCAAATCATTTTCATTTATTTTTGAAATAATTTTAAGGATAACTCTATTCCAAAGGTCGGAATAGGGTTATTTTCGCATCCGCGAGCACTCCAGTAATTGCACAGATAAATGAAAAATACCAAAGAAAAAATCACCGCAGGATCTTTGCTGATAGCTCTAGGGATAATTTATGGTGATATAGGAACGAGTCCACTGTATGTACTTAAGGCCATCCTCGTAGAACATACTATTGAAAAAACGCTCGTTTATGGTGGCGTCTCCTGCATATTCTGGACATTATTGTTTCAGACCACGATTAAATACATTTGGCTTACCCTTAAAGCGGACAATGATGGTGAAGGAGGTATATTCTCTTTATATGCTTTGGTGAGGCGATACGGTAAAAAACTCTTCTTTCCGACAATGATCGGCGCAGCTGCTTTGTTGGCGGATGGTATGATTACACCTCCGATATCTGTGATCTCTGCGATAGAAGGGCTCGAACTAATCCCGGGACTAAGCCATATACCTATCCTGCCTATTGTCTTAGGGATTATTACACTTTTATTTTTTTTCCAACGATTCGGTACACAACGAGTCGGGACATTGTTTGGACCTGTCATGACGGTATGGTTTACCATGCTTTTTGTTTTAGGAGTCCGGGGAGTAGTCCAACATCCCGAGATACTTTCAAGTCTGAATCCATATTATGCATACAATCTTTTAGTTCATTATCCAAAGGGATTTTGGATTTTAGGCGCAGTCTTTCTGGCGACTACAGGAGCTGAAGCATTATATTCAGATCTGGGTCATTGTGGCATTAAAAATATAAGAATCACCTGGGCTTTTGTAAAGACATGTCTGTTAGTAAATTATCTGGGGCAAGCCGCATGGGCTATGCAACGTGCAGGTTCACCATTGAATGGACTTAATCCTTTTTTCGAGTTGATGCCTCCATGGTTTTTATTCCTGGGTATCATTATTGCCACCATGGCAGCTATTATTGCCTCACAGGCTTTAATCAGCGGAAGTTTTACTTTGATCAGCGAAGCAGTGAATCTCAATTTCTGGCCCAGAGTTACTATCCGGCAACCATCGGAGACCAAAGGACAGATCTATGTGCCAAGCATTAATATCATCCTGTGGATAGGTTGTATGCTTGTGGTGGTATATTTTAAAAGTTCTACTAATATGGAAGCGGCCTACGGCCTTGCGATCACCATTACCATGTTAATGACTACCTTCTTACTCAATTATTTTTTAATTTTTAGATTGAAATGGAGCAGAGCATGGATTATCCTGGTGATCACTCTTTTTTCAACTATTGAATTGTCATTCCTCATTGCCAACATCAGCAAATTTCCGGACGGCGGTTTTATCACCGTAATTATCGCCAGTATATTTTTCCTGATCATGTTTATCATCTATAAGGGAAGGAAGATTTTTAATCAACTGACCAAATGGGTTAATCTCGATGATTATAGTAAACAGTTGCAAGATCTAAGTGAAGATTATTCTATCCCTAAATTCGCTACTCATCTCATTTACCTGACCAAGGCGAATACACTTCACCAGATAGAATTAAAAATCATTCAATCCATCTTATCCAAAAATCCTAAGCGGGCGGATGTCTATTGGTTTTTGCATCTGCATCGAACGGAGACTCCCTACACCTTAGAGTATGATGTCCACGAACTGTTGGATGATAAAGTCATTAAAGTCAATCTTCATATTGGATTCCGGTTACAGCCCGTGACGGAATTGTATTTTAAACAAATAGTGAAAGAACTCGTAGAAAACCAGGAACTGAACTTGCATATGCGGCCTGATGGATCTACCAAATACAACCCGGAACCTGATTTTAAATTTGTAGTCATTGAAAAATTCATGTCTGTAGAAAATGAATTTTCAATGAATGAGGGATTACTGCTCAATAGTTTTTTCTTTTTGAAACACCTTGGAGTCAGTGATGAGAAAGCGTTCGGGTTAGATAAAAGTGATGTCGTCATTGAAAATGTTCCCCTGATCATTCATCCGGTGGCGAACAATAATTTAAAACGATCAAGGCAAAAGCATTAATTTACTACCGGTCTTATTCCTTCGAGTTTAGAATTATTTCTACATTCGGGTATGAGTACCAATCATTGTTCCAGCTTGATTAAAAAACCTCTTTGGTTATTCGTTTTATTTTTTTTGATCACTTCATTTGACCTTGTAGCAGATGATGGTTACCGTCTTTGGCTCAAGTATGATAAAATCAAAGACCAGGCTGTATTAATAAAATACCAGTCTTTTATACAATCTATCTATACGCCCATAGCGGTGACTCCAATTGTTCAAAGCGCACTGGATGAACTCAAACAAGGACTATCCGGTTTAACAGGCAAGAATATTCAGATTAAAAGAGCGAGACTTTCAAACCAGGTCATTCTCGAATTACTTCCTTCTTCGACGACCTTGCTTAACCATCCGGATGCCTATCAATTAAAACATCAGGGAACCAGTATTTTTGTCAGGGCAATCACGGACAAAGGTTTATTGTATGGATCCTTTGCCTTATTGAGGCACTTGCAGACGTCAGAACCAATTGCTAATATGGATATCCGGGAATCACCAAAGATCAACCTTCGAATGCTGAATCATTGGGACAATGTAAATGGAACTATCGAACGGGGTTATGCAGGATCTTCATTATGGAAATGGTACGATTTGCCGGAGGGATTGGATCCCCGTTATACAGACTATGCCCGTGCTAATGCCTCAATAGGAATTAATGCTACATCCATCAATAACGTCAATGCCAGTGCGCGATTTTTAAGTAAAGAATATATTTTAAAAGTTGCAGCGCTGGCTGGTGTATTCAGAAAATATGGAATTAAAACCTTTCTTTCCATTCGATTTACCTCACCTCAATATCTCAATGGTTTTAAAACAGCAGATCCTTTAGATCCTGCTGTGAAGCAATGGTGGAAGGATAAAGCAAATGAAATCTATAAAATCATTCCAGACTTTGGTGGATTCCTGGTTAAAGCTAACAGTGAAGGTGAACCCGGCCCACAAGATTATAATCGCAACCATGCCGATGGAGCCAATATGTTGGCAGAAGCTTTAGCACCTCATCATGGAGTGGTTATCTGGAGGGCATTCGTCTACAAAGCAAATCCAAGTAATGACAGGGCCTCAGAATCCTATAGTGAATTTAAACCGTTGGATGGTATGTTTAATGACAATGTATTGGTGCAGGTTAAAAATGGTCCGATTGATTTTCAACCCCGGGAGCCATTTCATCCGTTATTCGGAGCTATGCCTAAAACTCCTTTGATGATGGAATTTCAAATCACGCAGGAATATTTAGGATTTGCAACTCATTGGGTATATCTGGCAAATTTATTCAAAGAAGTATTAGATGCTGATACCTATGCTAAAGGTTCAGGATCTTCAGTAGCCCATGTGATCGATGGATCTTTGGATCATCATTCTCTTACAGGTATAGCCGGCGTGGCAAATACCGGATCTGACCGCAACTGGTGTGGACATATCGGTAACCAGGCTAATTGGTATGCATTTGGCAGACTTGCATGGAATCCCGCTCTGAATTCTTCAACCATTGCAGATGAGTGGATAAAGATGACGTTAACCACAAATCAACGGGCTGTATCCACTGTCAAATTTATTATGATGAACAGTCATGAGTCCTGTGTAAACTATATGACCCCACTCGGTTTGCATCATATCATGGGTGAAAGTATTCATTTTGGTCCGCAACCCTGGCTTGCTAAAAGCGGTAGAGCAGATTGGACGGCGACGTATTATCACCGGGCAGATAGTCTTGGATTGGGTTTTGATCGCACAAGTAGAGGTAGCAATGCTCTGAGCCTTTATAAACCCGAGGTCCAGGATCAATGGAACGATCAGGATCATATTCCATTAAAGTATTTGTTGTGGTTTCATCATGTTGCATGGGATAAAAAACTAACAACAGGTAATACCTTATGGCAGGAGATGTGTAAACGATATTATACAGGAGTGAATGATGTGGATGGATTTATACAATCCTGGCATAGTATTCAATCTTATCTTGATCCCGAAATTTATGCTGCTATTGAAACTAAACTTCAAAGACAACGATGGGAAGCGGAATGGTGGCGGGACGCATGCCTGTTGTATTTTCAACAATTCAGTAAAATGGAAATACCCGCTTCATATCCTAAGATAAAGAGGTCACTGGAGGAAGTAAAAAAACTGACGGAATTGTATCAGATGAGGTGAAGAATGGAGGAAGAATGAAAAGTGAAGAGTGAAGAGTGAAGAGTGAAAGGTGAAGGATGAAGAATGAAGGAATGAAGAATGAAAAGTGATGAGTGAAGAGTGAAAAGTGAAAAGTGAAAAGTGAAGAGTGAAGAGTGGAGGAATGAAGAATGAAGAATGAAAAGTGAAGAATGAAAAGTGAAAAGTGAAAAGTGAAGAGTGAAAAGTGAAGGAATGAAGAATGAAGAATGAAAAGTGAAGAATGAAAAGTGAAAAGTGAAGAGTGAAAAGTGAAGAATAAAGAATGAAGGAATGAAGGAATGAAAAATGAAAAAAAATCTCCGACTTTCGGACTTACGGTCTTTTTATAATGAAGACAACTGTTATTGAATGAATAAATTAAGAAATTGTG
>JBDTUE010000230.1:0-6988 GCA_040007895.1 Saprospiraceae bacterium
ATGGAATACCATATCTCAACGGATAGGATTGGTGCTGTTGGTTTTTCTGCAGGAGCCAATTTAGCTGCAGATATGTCTTTTAATTATTTACCAGGCACTCCGGGAGCAATGGATGCGCTTGATCATTTTTCGAGCCAACCAGATTTTATGATTCTCGCTTACGGATCTATGCCGATGCCTGCTGGTTTAGATTCTTCGAAGATTGCGAGTCTGCCACCGGCATTTATGTTTGGAACAGTTGAAGATGCAGGGAGTATGAATGGAATGGTAGGATTATATACCAGTTTGTTTCGGGCTAAAGTACCGGTAGAGGCTCATTTCTTTCGAAATGGGCAACATGGTACCGGGTTTGCTATGGGTGATCCAATATTGGGAGAATGGCCTAAACTTATGTTTACCTGGCTTCAGGCCGGAGGATTTTTGACAGATAAACATCAAATGGCTTTATCAGGAACCGTTCAATTAGATGGTAAACCACTTTTAAGGGGAATGGTGATCCTGACTCCCAAAGATGAACCGACCGCTCCTCCCGTCATTGTTTATATAACCAATACCGGAACAGGACCACTCGGTCGATTTTCAGTGCCAATGAATCAAGGTCCCGTCAATGGCAAATACCGTGTTGAAGTAAGGCAGGATGCAATACGATGGACAAGTAATTCAAGAGATCCTTTTATGATAGACATGATGGCTAAACAACGAGATAAAACACTTACAGACGGGGATACAAAAAAATGGGGTGAGTATCTTCGCAAACGGGATATGTCACCAAGTATTGAAAATCAAAAAGTCTTTTCGCGTCAGCATCCGACTGATAAATCAGAGTATATCGTTGAGATTAAGGATAAAAAAGAATTGATGCTCGAAGTTTTCAGTAAATAAAAAGAAGTAGATAAATTAAAGGGTATAGTTAGATTAATGAACCTTCGTTACTTTAATAACCTGACCTATTTCATCACTTTTAATTAATCTAATAAAATAAATTCCAAAAGGAATATTCGGTTGAATAGTTACTGCTTCCTGGTTTTTAGGAAAAGTAGTGGAATATAAAAGCATTCCATTCAAACCAAATAATTGAAGTTTTCGATTTAAAATTTCTTTGCGGGCGGTAATCGTTAATTGATCTTTCCATGGATTTGGAAATACTTTTAGTAATGATAATGAGACAGTATGATTTTCATTGGCTGTACTGGTCCCATCCGTGATAGAGAATCCATCGACTCCAAATTCAATCACATTCCTTGCGTCTGCATTGGCAGGTTCGAAAGCCTGAAAAAAAATGGTACAAGAGTTTGAGTTTTTGAGTTTTGTTTTGTCAATTGTAAAGTGATACTCGGACCAGGTGGTTTTATTGCCGGGTATAGAATCGATTAATAAAGTATCCACACCTGAAACCAGGTACACTTTATGATTGCCAACCGCTGGGATCGAATCAATAATATTTAATCGCGCCGTCCAGGCATAAAAATTCAAAACTGGTTTATTGATACCGGAAAGATTAATAGGTGGAGTAAATAGCCTGGTATAACCTCCGTCTACATCATCTGCCGTAGGTATGGTAGAATTATTTCCAGTGATCATACATTGATTTCCAAAATCTGAATCTATATCAAATTCGGGATTGATTGCTTTATCCAATATATATGATCCTAAAGGTTCCACACGACCCCAGATCCCGGCAATAGCCGTGCTCGCGGCTGTCCATCCATAATTAAAAACAAAATTATCTTCATATCCCTGATTCAATTCAATAGTTATCGAAGGATTTTTTCCTGAAATCTGCTGAGATAGGGTATTGTATTTATATCCCCATGCACCGGTATATAAGGTCAACAATCCTTCATATGCAGTTACTGAATCCGTACCGCTGGCCAATGATTTTATTAAAAAAGCTTCACCTGGTATATATTCTAGTCGCGTCTGTGCATTGAGAACCGGCAATTTTGTGACTGCATCAATGACTTTAATGTTCAACATACTTACATTTAGTGGTTTTAATTTGACCTCAAGATTAGTGACTTGACCTTGTTGAATATTTATGGATAATTGTTTTGGTACATATCCAGCTTTAGACACTGTAATCAGGATGTCCCCGCTATAAGGGCCACCGGATTTGAATGATCCATTATTAGAACTCAGAACTGTATTAAACGGAATTTTTTCTAATCGTATAGATGCATCAGCAATTAAAAGTCCTGTGATAGAATCTTTGATTAAGCCTGTGATATAAGACGCATGAACATAGGTTGGTTTGACAATGAATAAACCAAATTCTATATCAGATGCAATGATATTTCCAGATGGCAAATAAGGATATGCACCCCAGCAACCGTGAAAATCGCCATCTCCTGCAGGATACGTATCATATGCTCCCACTTCGACTAAATGACCGGGGTCACTTGCATCTACTATTGTAAATCCATCGGTATAATAGGCGTTCACTATAAATTTATTGATGTATTCTATATTGTGAGGAATCGTATTGCGTATCAGGTTAGGACGACTGCGATAGTGATCCAAAAACGTAATATTATTTAATGGATTTACTTTATAACTTTCTAAAAAAGCATTTTCTCTTTCATCCGTTATAAAGGCATATTGACTATCATCAGAGAGGACGATACTGTGAGTAAATGAACTTCCTGTTCGTTGGCCGGCCAGTTTTTTTGGATTGGCTTTATCCTTTATATCCCATACACTGAATTCACCGGCAAAAATATCAGCTGACCAAAAAGTATCTCTCCGGGCGAATCCACCATGCGAATAATTGGGATTAAAAATGCCAATGTATTCAGGGATATCCGGATTTTTATTCAGGTCAAGCATTACCAGTCCCTGGTGTACATTACTTCCGTTTAAATAACAAATACCATTTTCATCAATAAACAGATCGTGCGCACGATCGAGCGGCACTACTTTCGTGATTCCAAGTGTTTTATCATTTACTGAAATCATCGGATGCCATGTACTCCAGGTGATTTTTGACGGAGCCTGGCTTAGATTAATGATAATGATACCATCCTGACCTTTATCTGCAACTACGTAAGCTCGATTTTTATAAGTTTTGATTTCACGCCAACTACTGATGGTGCCTGGAATAAACTGTATTGAAACCGGGTTTTTAGGATCTGTTACATCAAAGACACTAGTGCCCGTAACTCTGCCAACAAATGCATACTCCCTTCCAGCAGAGTCTGCGTACCCCCATATATCTGAACAATTGTCCTGGAATTTCACATTGGAGAGCAACTCCATATTATAATTTTGACTAGTAGACCAGAAGGGTGAAAAAAGAATAAAAATAAAAATGAACCGCATGAAAGGATTATTTAGAGATCAGCATTACCGTTAAACGACTTACACAGATTAATTCTTGCTTTTCATTATGTATTTCGATATTCCATACGTGAACATTCCTTCCTATTCTGACCGGTTTTGCTGTTCCAATGACCTCCCCGGATGAAACAGATTTGAGGTGATTTGCATTTACTTCCAGTCCTACAGGGTATGTGTTGGTTTGATCAATAAAGAGTGCTGATCCTAAACTTCCCAGCGTTTCAGCGAGCGCAGCTGAAGCACCGCCATGCAGTAATCCAAAGGGTTGTTTGGTCCGGTGATCTACCGGCATTGAGCCTCTAAGAAAATCATCACCCACTTCTATAATTTTAATACCTAAAGTCTCTCCGAGTGTACCACTGAATTGTTCATTTAGTGCTTCCGGTGTTGTTTTGAATTTAAAAGTTATGGCCATACAATGGCGCAAAATTAGGCTTTATTGGATAAAGCCTGTGCCAGGTGTATTTTCAATCGTTCAAGCTCCGTGGGTTTAAACGATGGCCATAAGAGTGGTTTCCACCATGTCCATTGGCGTTTGGCATAATTGCGGGTATGCTGTTTTATTTTTTCAATGACCTGGGATTCATCAATTAGACCATCAAAATGATCCCACCATTCACGATAACCAACTGTTTCGAGACTTTTAAGGTGACGAAAAGGCAATAATGTTTCCACTTCATTTTTCAGACCTTCCCGAATCATATGATCCACGCGTAGATCAATCTTTTCATATACCTCCTGTCGTTCATCGGTGATAAAAACTGGTAAGTAATTAAATGGTCTTTTCTTCAATTGATTATTTCGCAACTGTGAATAAGGTTTTCCGGTTGAATAAAAAATCTCAAGTGCCCTGGACAATCTTCTGGGATTTTTTTGATCTGCAGATTTGAAATATGCCGGGTCTATTTGTCTCACCTGGTGCTGAAGACCGGCTAATCCTTTTGTTTGATACAATTCATCTACTTTAAGTTTTATTTCTTCACTTATACCGGGGAATTCATCTAATCCCTGCAATACTGCTTTGAGATATAAACCTGTTCCACCGGTTAGAATGATAAAGTCATTCGTTTTGAATAATTCTTCGATGACGATTAATGCATCAGATTCAAACATGCCGGCATTATACTTATCATGAATGGATATATGACCAATAAGATGGTGCGGTATGCTGGACATTTGGTCTTGATTCGGTTTATTTACCCCGATATGAAGTTCACGATAAACCTGCCTGCTATCAGCATTTATTATTTCGCATTTAAGGTGTTTTGCCAATTCAATAGCAAGGTCAGTTTTGCCTACTCCGGTAGGTCCGCCTATGGCAATGATTGTTTTAGGGTGAGATGATTTCATTAGAATTACCATGAAAGTAATATTTTTGGGCTTTCTCGATATTTACCAGATGCTGTATTTTATTATTCGTCCTATTGTAAGGCTTACATTCAGAATATTTTTTAGTAAAATTTATCTGCATGGGCTGGAACGAATACCCCTGGACAGACCTGTATTGATTTCGAGTAATCATCCCAGTGCATTTCTGGAAGCTTGTCTGCTGGCAACGCATTTCCCCAAGTCACTTCATTTTTTAGTACGGGGAGATATATTCGTCAATAAGTTTGTAGTATGGATATTGGCTCAGTTGCATCTTATCCCGATTTACAGATTTGCAGATGGATTTAAAAATCTGAGATCCAATGAGTCTACGTTCAATGACTGTTATGCCAGACTGGCTAAAGGAGAAATCATCGTAGTCTATGCGGAAGGCAATACACAACAAGAAAAAAGATTGAGGCCTATTCAAAAGGGATTGGCAAGGATTGCTTTCGGAGCAAAAGATGCATCTCCTGATATTGATTTATGTATTGTACCTATGGGAGTAAATTATGCACATCCAAATAATTTCAGGAGTGAAGTTTTTATTGAGGTAGGAAATCCTATTGAACTTTCAGCGTATTATTCAAAGTATAAAGAAGATAGTGCCAGTGCTATAAAGGCTATTTCCGAATTGACTCAAGCCGTTGAGGTAGCAATGAAACCGCTGGTCATCCATATCAATGAAGACAGCGATCTCTTACTGGCAGAAAAGCTATGGTTATTAAATAAAGCCAGGAACAATCCTTCTTTATTGCCGGTAGTCCGGAGGACAGGTGACCGGTATGCTATAGACAAACAAACTTCATTGCTGGTGAATACCATCAGCGAAGTTGATAAAACAAAACTCTTTAATCAAATCATCGTCAATTCACCGGTGACTAGCAGTTCCTTATGGATCAAATTTTTATCCATTCCGGCAGGTATAGGAAAGATCATCAATGGATTGCCTTTAATGATCGCTCAAAAAATAACGCGTAGTAAAGTAAAAAGAATAGAATTTTTTGCCTCTGTATTAGTAGGCAGTGGTATGTTTCTATATTTATTTTATCTTCTTTTTATATTTCTGCTTGGACTCTGGTTCAAATTAAAACCGGTTTTGCTTTTAGCCATAATAATCGGTACAGGACTTATTTATTTGTATTATGATTATTCCAAACAAAAAACAATCCTTCAGCAAATTAAGGAAGTCAATGAGGATATCCGGGTTGAATAAATAACAAATCATCTCCAAACGGAAAATAGGTTAACATATATTTAATTTTATATTAAGGTATATCCTGTTGAGTTATAGTCAGGGAATGTTAATTTTGCGGAAATTTGTTATTAAAAAATATAAACAATATGAAAAAATCGATTCAAATCACACTCTTAATGATGTTAAGTGTTTGCTTTCTGCAAGCACAGATACGAACTCCAATGCCTAGTCCGACTTCTAAAGTGGAACAAACAGTAGGTTTGTCTACAATCACGGTTGAATATAGCCGTCCAGGAGTCAAAGGCAGAAAAGTATTCGGCGACCTGGTACCTTTTGGTCAAATGTGGCGCACTGGTGCTAATCAAGGAACTAAAATCACCTTCAGCGATGATGTAAAAATCAGTGGTAAGGATGTAAAAAAAGGTAAATACTCTTTATTTACCATCCCTGGTGAAATGGAATGGACTTTCATTTTATACAAAAATCCTGCTGTAAACATGCCTGGAGGCGATGATTACAAAACAGAAGACGAAGCACTGCGGTTTACTTCAAAACCGACTAAAATGGCTGATCTGAAAGAATCTTTCACTATCGAATTCGATAAAATTAAAGATGCAGGTACAGAGTTATTTCTTGCCTGGGAAAACACACGGGTAGCTTTCAATATTGATGCAAACACAGATGCTAAAGTAGTAGCCAGTATCAATGCTGTAATGGCCGGCCCTACAGATGATGATTATCTCGCAGCAGCTAACTATTATTCTAATTCAGGAAAAGATATCAACAAAGCCGTTGAATGGGCTTCAAAAGCTGTAAGCATGGGAGCTAACGAATTTTATCAACTCCGCCAATACAGCCTGATTTTAGCTAAAGCTGGTAAAGTATCTGAAGCAATTGCTGCTGCTAAAGAATCTTTGGCTAAATCACAAACTGCAAAAAATAATGATTATGTAAAAATGAACGAAGCATCTATTAAGGAATGGATGGCTATGAAAAAATAAATTCGTTCTGAAATCGAAAGATATAAAAGGGCTGATCATTGTGATCGCCCTTTTTTATTTTAAACCAAAACTCAATTCTGGTTTA
>JBDTUE010000231.1:0-6949 GCA_040007895.1 Saprospiraceae bacterium
AATAGTCCAACTAAATTTATTCAATTGATTGCCAATACTCTTATAAATTGGGATAAAAACTGACAAATGATTTTACGATCAATCAGAAAAAAATTACCATCTCTTTTTTTCCTTTACCGTTAACCCTTGACCTTTTAACCATTCTATACTATGAACAAAAATTATTTTTCCTCAGGATACTTTGTAAAAGTTGCCTGGAGAAATCTGACACACAATAAAACCAGTAGTTTCATTAATATATCCGGATTAACGATTGGGATTGCCTGCGTACTGATGATCGTCATTTATATACAAAACGAATGGAGCTATGATAAATTTCATCGCGATACCAAGCGGATATTCCAGGTCGCTTTAAGTGGTAATATAGGAGGACAGGAATTCCAGGCAGGCAATACTCCTCCCCCGGTAGGCAATGCATTAGTTAGTAATTTTCCTGAATTCGAAAGTTATACAAGATTTTATAAAGCAAGAGATATTGTCGTACGGTATGGGCCAGATGATACCAATGAAAAATTTTTCACTGAAAAAAATATTCTTGGTGTTGATTCCAATTTCCTGCAGTTTTTTGATTTTAAAATGCTGGAAGGTGATCCGGCATCCGCTTTATTAAAACCAGGCTCTGTGGTCATCACGGCCGACATATCCAAAAAATATTTTGGCAATGAACATACAGTGGGTAAAACGATACTCATGAATGAGGATAAAAAACCGTTTACTGTAACCGGAGTATTAAAAAATATCCCATCCCAATCTTCGATAGAATTCGATTTTTTATTGCCCATGGTTGAATTCCCGATGGTAAAACGATTTAGTTGGAGCTGGGTATGGCAGCAAATGATCTGTTTTGTAAAACTTCGTGATCATGTCAATCTAAATGCTGCAGCCATACAGTCATTGGAAGCTAAATTTCCTGCTATGGTAAGAGTGCAGGCAGCCAGTGCCTTTAATCGGATCGGCAAACCTTTTGATGAATTCGTAAAAAATGGTGGTCGATGGGATCTTCATTTACTTCCACTAAAAGATCTTCATTTATATTCAGCGGGTATCGTCATACCCTGGATGAATCATATCAGCAATATAAAGTATGTCTACATCTTCGGAAGTATAGCTTTGTTTATTATTCTTCTTGCTTGTGTAAATTTTATGAATTTATCCACAGCTCAATCAACCAAACGATCCAAAGAAGTAGGTATTCGAAAAGTATCAGGGTCTACAAGAGGTCAATTGATAAACCAATTTATGACGGAAGCTTTTTTATTTAGTTTCCTCTCTAGCTTATTGGCCGTCGTATTAGTATTAGTATTATTAAAACCATTTTCGGATATGGCTGGTGAATCTATTCACATTGATAGCGCTTTTACCCCAATGGTATGGATCGCTTTATTGGCATTAACTATTTTAATAGGATTACTGGCCGGCAGTTATCCCGCTTTTTATCTCACATCGTTTAATCCAATCACCGTGTTGAAAGGAAAAGGCATCTCCCGGTCAGGCATAGGAGCATTATTGATTAGAAATAGCCTGGTCATATTTCAATTTACTATTTCAACCATTTTGATCATTGGCACCCTGGTGGTCTTTAAGCAACTTAATTATTTTCAAAATGCAACTATGGGATTGAATAAAGAGAATGTACTCGTGATCACCAATTCCAACAGGCTTAATACCAGCGAAGAAACATTCAGGCAAACACTTAGTAACATACCTGGAGTTTCCAACGCCAGCATTACATCCAGCATTCCTACCGGTAATCTATTTGGTGACTCCTATGTACCTGATCAGCAAGGAGAACCATCGGTAGCTAAAGACATTAACCTGCAGTCATTCATTGTTGATTATGATTTTGTACCCACTTTAAAGATTGAAATTTTAAAAGGCAGAAATTTTTCGAAAGAATTCTCCGATTCCGGATCGGTGATTCTCAATCAGGAATCAGCTAAACAAATAGGTTGGAAAGACCCTATCGGTCAGCGTATACAATATCCGGGAGGAAATAAAGAATGGTATACTGTGATTGGCATTGCTAAAGATTTTAACGTCCAATCCCTTCAAACCATCATTTCGCCATTTGCCCTTTTTCATGTTTCATCCAGATCATATGATATAGGAACATCTTTTATGTTAGTTCGCTTAGAACCGGATCATTTAAACAATACTTTAAAAACTATAGAAAGTACATGGAAACAATTTGCTCCCGGCGAACCGTTTGATTATAATTTTATGGATGCCGCTTTTGACGCTTTATATCGATCCGAACAACGAATGGGGAAAGTCTTTTTCATATTTACGGTGTTATCCCTGTTCATTGCCTGCTTTGGATTATTTGGATTGAGTGCCTATGTAGCTGAACGACGAATCAAAGAGATAGGCGTGCGGAAAGTCCTGGGTGCTTCTATCCAAAGTATTGTGACCTTAATTTCATCGGATTTTTTGAAACTGACTTTCGTGGCAGCATTTATTGCGTTTCCTATTGCCTGGTGGTCCATGAATAAATGGCTAGAGGACTTCGCTTACAGAGTAGATATCGGATGGAATATATTTTTATTTGCAGGTCTCGGTGCCTTACTCATTGCATTGATGACCGTAAGTTTCCAGGCTATTAAAGCAGCGGTTACAAACCCGGTGAAAAGTTTAAGAACGGATTGAAAGGTAAAAAGCTGAAGGGTTAAAAGGTGAAGGGAGAACCCCATCGACCTTTCACCTTTTCCCTTTTAACCTTTTTCCCTTTTTAATGTTCTTTCTTTAAATGTTCAGCAAGGGCATCACCAAAATCATTTTTCACATCCCGGAAGATACTGTGCACATGGTTGCCATTATTCTGATAGTTATCGTATTCAATTAAAAATTCGGGGCTTTGTACACTGTAATAATTCGGATGATTGACAGTGACATCTTCTGATCCCGCCCAACTGAATCTTACTTTATCCCAACCGCTTTTCTCGATACGATCAAGCATATCTTTTACAAAAAACTTAGAAGCTCGGGTGACATAAAACGTAACCAATTCTTTCAATTTGGCTTGTTGAGATGTGTTTAGTTCGCTGAATAAAATTCCTCCCGGAGTATTGACAGTAGACGTTCTTTCTTTATAAGTATAAATTTCTTTGGGAGTTTCTGCGGAGATAATCGTTTTGGCTTTCTGTTCTGCATTCAATGAAAACAATAAGTCCGCTGCAAGTTGAGTTTCTGTTTTCAGGATCTGTTTGCCCTGGTTAGGCCCGGCTAATACGATAGCTGGATTGGAACTATAAATAGAAGGTGAAGCAGATACTACTTTATCATCTTTGATTACATAGTTCAGACAGATATGATGTCCTTCATATTTCCATCCCCATACTTTATTCATTTGATTGAGACCAAAGACCTGGATAAAATATTTTTTGGGATCGCGATACGTATCATTTTCCGGTCGTCCTTCCACACCTCGCAGTACTCCTTCTAAAAAAGCTGCATTCTTAATTTTTTCTAAAGTGGTTTCTCCCGCTGTAGCTACTACCAGACGATAAAATTTATCCACTTGCTCAGGGCTTAGAGAGCCAAGCGTAATTCCTGTACGATCTGTCCGTGGTACAAAATCCCAATTTGTCCGTTGTTTATCATCATAAGGTCTGGATGCTGAATCCAATTGGATGACCGTTAAAGATTTGACGAATTCATTTAAGGCCACGGAGGGTTTTAAAACCGGGATAGCTTTTTGGCTTTGGCCTACAGTATATATACATAAGAAATAAAACACCATACTGACTTTTATACATTTCATAGGTTGAATATTAATAATAAAAAATTAAAGTATACCCTTATTTTTAAGAATGACTACATAACCGTCTTGACTCAATGGACACTTAACCAAATCCAGAAATTCAATTTTATTTAAGAAAATCTGTTTAGAGATTCGACTTATCAAATGGTCATCCAAATCTTGATAATTATGGCTAAATTTAGTAATTGCTTGTGAAATTTTCCCATTATACCAAAACTCCAACCAAATATGGTCCTTCCCTTTTTTTTGAGATAGTACAAACCCTTTTTTAGCTAAGTTCGAAATCGTTGATCTTTGATCAAGTGATGCCATTTAGAGTTTTACTATATGATTCAAAAAAGCTTTAACTACCTTAACATTATCAGTAAGTTGATCTTCACCGAGCTCATTATAACGGGTGAATAAATAATCAAAATCTTCAGCAAATTCTGCTTCAGCCTCGGTTAAATTGCCGCCCATCGCGTAAATGTTCAGAAATGAATTTTCAATGGTGACCTTGTCATCTGATTTATCCATCGTACTTAATAGAGGGAATTTTAGTTCATAAATTCTTTCTGTACAAACAATAGTGCTTGTAGAATATTCTACATGATTATATTTTTTATCAAATAATTCTATTATTACCGGAGAAATTTGACCTTCCTTGAATTCGACCCTTGCTAGTTGCGAAGATCCTTGAATCTTATTTTCAACATCTGATTCTGTTAAATCATTCATACCAATTGCATCGTTTGACGGGAACCAAATTTAGCCAGAAAATCGGAATCCACCAAAATTATAATTGTGGAATGCGCTTTGACTATTGTTCCTCATTTGCATTAATATCATTATAAATGAACCCAATGCTTTTTTCGTGTTTAAGCTGAAGATTTATAAAATTAACGACTGATAACAAATTTTTTGATATCCCTCTTTCCATCAGAAGTTTTAAAAATAATTGTATAAAAACCCGAATGAAAGTTAGTTGTATTTATCTCTGCCGGGAGTTTATTTCCTATGTCTATCACTTTACCAGCATAGTCAAAAATCGAATAGCTTTTAAAAACAGATTTTCCAGTATTTATGATATGAATCAAGTTATTTCCCGGGTTTGGGAATATTGAAATTTCACTGATTATTTTATCCTCGTATGCAACAATAAAGTTAACAAATTGAATGTACATAGGAATTAAACCATCATTTCGAAATTTAATATCAGATTTACTAAGGACATAAGCTGTATCATATTGTCCACCAAAAAATAGTTGGAAATTAATATCTGTTTGATTATATTCACCTATATATATTCTCCAAGGCATCAAATTCTGATATCCCAAAATACTACTATCCCTATAAATCTGCTTCATGCGTAATTTTAATGGATAATTCCTGGCTTTTCCTATAATAAAAATGGGGGAATTTGGTTCGTTTTTATAAATGGATTTATAAAAAATACTATCCATAAAAAAACCAAAATTTTTAATACTTCCATTCGAAATAGTAACCCCAAATGATCTTTTAGAAGTTAATCCATCGGACTTATTTATAACGAAGAATAGAGGAATAGTATCAGGAATGGAGATTTGAAACTCATCAAGCATTGAAACAAGTTGATTTGCCTTTGCTAAGGGATGTGTACCAAAAGTCAAAGTGTCTTGATTTCCAGTTGCATCTGTAATGAATAACTGCCATTCATAATGATCATCTAAGATAGGTTGTTGAGAAAGAGCTGTAGTTGCAAGTAGTAATACTCCAAATAAGAAAACAAATAATTTTATCATTATTTGATTATTTGTAGGGTCTGATGAATTGACCCAGGGTGTTCATTACAGGTTATTCAAAATATATTGAAATACCATCTCCAAAGATATTGGATATCCCTTATTCGTTCAATATATGATCACAATCTCCAAAACCACCCTTTATTATACATCCATTTCAATAAGAAATAAAATACCATCATAAAAGAAAGGGCAAATAACAAAGATGAAATTTTCAGATCAAGACCTTCCCATAGATATGCCTTGTATATCCAGGTTTTCAAGGCTATAGTTTTATCTCCTGCCGGAATCCTGATCAACCCCAATAGTCTTGCAAACAATCCACTGCCAACAAAAACCATCAATGAATTCATTCCAAAATAATTGAAATGCTTGCTCCATGATTTAATCCCTTTGATATCGATTAAATAAATGAGAGAAGACAATGTCAACATAGCCAATCCTCCAACAAATAATACATAAGAACTCGTCCAGATCTTTTTATTCATGGGAAATACCATATCCCAGAAATAACCTACTAATAGACATATAGCTCCGGTAAAAAATAATCGATTGACCTTTTCACTCAACGGTGAGGCTTTTTTAATTAAATCTCCGGTCCATATTCCAAGAATACCTGTCCCTAATGCTGGTAATGTGCTCAGTATACCTTCAGGATCCCATACTTTCGATTGAGACCATAAATGTCCTTTTAATAATTTATAATCTAACCATGCACCGAGATTCGTTTCCGGTTCTAAACTGGCATATCCCAATCCAGGTACCGGTATCAATGTCATCATCATCCAGTAAATCAAAAGGATCGATCCACCAATGATCAATAATGTCCTTATCGAAAAATTCAAATATAAAACAGATACAATTCCATAAACAACAGCAATACGTTGCAATACACCAGGAATCCTCATAGTCCATATCTTATAATAAGGGAATCCACTCAATGCTAATCCAATCAGAAAAATCAAAAGTACCCTCGAAAATATTTTTTTATATAATTGAGCATCCGTATTTCCAGATTCTTTTCGCGCACCCAGTGCTAACGGAATTGCTACACCTACAATAAATAAAAAAAACGGAAACACCAGGTCTGTCAATGTACACCCATGCCATTCTGCATGTTCGAGCGGTGCATAGATATGTCCCCAATCACCCGGGTTATTGACGATAAGCATCAGCACCAGGGTCATACCCCGGAATACATCAAGTGCCAGTAATCGTTGATTCTTTATCATCTATTTATTTCGGAATTCGGATTTCGGATTTCGGGGATATTCCGACATCCGAAATCAGACATCCGACATCATATCATTCGTCAATCGTCAATCGCCAAATCGTCAATCCTCTTCTATTCATCCAGTTTCAACACATCTAAAAATGCTTTCTGAGGAATCTCTACACTTCCAATCTGCCTCATCTTCTTTTTACCTTC
>JBDTUE010000232.1:0-6886 GCA_040007895.1 Saprospiraceae bacterium
AGTATTTAATGCATAAGGTTTTGCCGCACAAAAAAAGTGTACTCATTTAATCTTCATCATCCCTATACCAATCTGGATATAATTTTTCATATTTTTTTGGGGCAGTGCATCTCCAGGCTATTAAAAGGGCATCCTTTATGAATTCTTTTTTAATGGATTGAAGTTCTACAGTAGTCCATCCTAAACGTCCCCAGGCATTCGGTACAGCATAAATTTTTCCCTTGCCCATAGCAGTGAAGATATCCTGGTACTCTAAGTTGAATTTTAAAGTACATCGCTTTTTAGTCATATTGAGGGTGGCAAAAAATTTTTTACTGACCCGGAAAAAAATCAAGTCAGCCTGAACTTGTTGATCCGTATCCGGAAAAGTGAGCGCAATATCTTGAAACGTTTTTTGTGTAACCATGAATGAGATTTTCTAATCCAGAAGATTCCTGTCGGTGTGAAAAGATCTATATTCAAAAATAATGATTTGAACAAATAGGTTGTTAAGAAATGGAGTTTTGATTTGAGACTACAAGATGAGGTATCATAAAAAATAATTTACGTTGTATATTCACTGTCCAATTAATTCATTAAAATATTTTTAATTCGATCTGTCATGAGTTCCAGAAGAAAATTTATTCGAAACCTTTCAGCGCCTGTATTGGCATTGCCTGCCTTTTCATTATTAAATTTAGAGAGTAATACATCCAATCGGGAGAAGGAGAAAAAGAACTATGAAGGTCCTGTATTAAAAGTTGCCATCCTCGGGCTTGGTAGCTATGGAACCCGGGTTGCCGATGCAATGCAAGCCTGTACTAAAGCAAAACTAGTGGGAGCCATTAGTGGTACTCCTTCCAAACTCGCAGATTGGCAAAAGAAATACAATATCCCTGCAAAAAATTGTTACAATTATGAAAACCTGGATTCTATAAAAGATAATCCCGATATCGATGTAGTCTATATTATTACACCCAACTCATTGCACAAACCATTCACCTTACGGGTAGCTAAAGCCGGAAAACATGTGATCTCAGAAAAACCAATGGCAATAAATGCGAGGGAAGCACAGGAGATGATCGATGCCTGTAAACAGGCTAAAGTAAAACTCCTGGTAGGATACAGAATGCACCTGGAACCAAAAACTATGGAGATCATACGCATGAGAAAAGACGGTGAATTAGGTAAACCACTATTTTTCCAGGGCCTTACAGGATTCAGGATCGGCGACCCTACTCAATGGAGATTAAATAAAGCGCTGGCAGGTGGTGGATCTATGATGGACATCGGCATATATGCGATCAATGGTGCCAGGTATATGATCGGCGAAGAACCAACTTGGGTTACTGCCCAGGAAACAAAAAATGATAAAATCAAATTTAAGGAAGGCGTTGATGAAACCATTACGTTCCAATTTGGTTTTCCCGGTGGAGCTACAGCATCCTGCCTTTCTACATATGCAATGAATGGATTGGATAAGTTTTATCTCAATGGAGAAAAGGGATTTGCTGAAATGCAACCTTCTACAGGTTACGGTCCGATCAAAGCCAGAACCAATAAAGGAGAACTGACCTATGAGCACGTCACGCATCAAACGGTCCAAATGGATGAAATGTCAGAGATCATATTCAATGGTAAAAAACCCATGGTACCGATCGATGGAGAAGAAGGTTTAAAAGACATGAAAATCATTGACGCTATCTTCAGGGCTATAAAGAGTGGAAAGAAAGAATGGTTGAACAAATAAAGCTGAATCTAAAAATAAGAGCTACTCGGTAGCCCGGGAAAGTCCATTTGAGTTATTCTGTTCTATCCTTTTTATTTGTTTTTTGCGATTAGTCTCGGTCGGTTCATGTACTTACTCTTTACTCAGAGATAAAGCTCTCATTTATACAATACTTAGAATGCTTATCTTTGCCCGCTTAATTAAACGCTACTAAATCAATGGAATGGACAATAATATTATTAGTCTAATTCTTCTTTGTGTACTTAGTGGTTACAGAAAAAACATAAACTAATGGCGATTCAAGACGATACTTTCAAAAAATTAGTAGCTCATTGTAAAGAATATGGATTTGTATTTCCAGCTTCAGAAATCTATGATGGCCCTGGAGCTATCTATGATTACGGACCGTATGGTGCTCAGTTGCGAAACCATATCAAGGAATATTGGTGGAAAGCAATGGTCCAGATGCATGAGAATATAGTAGGCATTGATGCAGCGATCTTTATGCATCCCACGACGTGGAAAGCTTCCGGACATGTGGATGCATTTAATGACCCCCTCATTGATAATAAAGATTCTAAAAAAAGATACCGTGCGGATGTATTGATTGAAGAATATATCGCTAAACTTGAAGACAAGATTAATAAGGAAGCGGAAAAAGGTCGGAAAAAATTTGGAGATGGATTTGACGAAGTCAAGTTTAAAGAAACTCATCCACAGGCTTCCAAATGGAATACAGAAGCAATACAGGTCAATGACAGACTTCAGGCTGCTATGCGTGATAAGGATATGGCCTCACTTAAAACTATTATCGAAGACTGTGAGATAGCTGACCCGGAATCTGGTTCCAGAAACTGGACAGAAGTAAGACAATTTAATCTCATGTTCAGCACCCAACTGGGTAATATTGCCGGAGAAGAAGGCAAACTTTATTTAAGACCAGAAACAGCTCAGGGTATTTTCGTGAATTTTCTTAATGTCCAAAAAACTACCCGCCAAAAACTTCCCTTCGGTATTGCACAAATCGGCAAAGCATTTCGCAACGAAATCGTAGCAAGACAATTCATATTCCGAATGCGTGAATTTGAACAAATGGAAATGCAGTTCTTCATCAAGCCGGGGGAAGAAATGAAATGGTATAACTATTGGAAAAAAATGCGTCTTGCCTGGCACCGGGCTATTGGAAGTCCTGCAGAAAAACTGCGTTTTCATGATCATGAAAATCTTGCACATTATGCCAATGCTGCCGTAGATATCCAGTTTGATTTTCCTTTTGGATTTAAAGAGATTGAAGGAATTCACAGCCGGACTGACTTTGATCTGAGCCAGCATCAAAAATATAGTGGAAAGAAGATGCAATACTTCGATCCGGAAGTCAATGAATCCTATGTGCCCTATGTCGTTGAAACTTCTGTGGGACTCGACAGGATGTTTTTAGCTATCATGTCCCAGGCATTCCAGGAAGATATCGTACCGGATGCCGATGGTAAAGAAAGTACACGATTGGTATTGAGATTGCATCCGGCACTTGCTCCGGTCAAATGTGCTATCCTTCCGTTACTTAAAAATGATGACCGGCTCACGACTAAAGCTGAAGCAATATTTAATGACTTGAAATATTCATTCAATTGCCAATATGATGAAAAAGATGCAATAGGTCGTAGATATCGAAGGCAGGATGCCATCGGTACACCGTATTGTGTGACGATTGATCACGCTAGTTTAGAAGATGAAATGGTGACGATCCGGGACAGAGATACATTGATACAAGAAAGAGTTTACATTAGCGATGTTGCAGATATCATCAAAGCTAAGGTGGATATGAATCTTGTGCTGAGGAAAATAGATACAATATAATATTTGTACTTCTGTTCTTTTATCTTGGCTTTCAGCAGAAATAAGAACATTATTGTTTTTATCATTCGCTACAAGACATACAAAGGATATCCAGGTATTATTCTTTAGGCCAATCAATCAACTATTCATATCATTTAATTTCAAAAGAGCAATGAAGATTAATAACTGTCCATTGGATGGGGTTTTTAACCTTACATTCTGAATTAATCTTCGATCAACCCTGTCTAAATTTTGTAATTTTGAACCCTTATTAAAACTTTCATGAAAAAACTATTTATCCTCTTATTTCTCCATATTACTCTGTTGCGTGCTCAGGCACCTCTGATTCCCGCACCTGTTTCATATACGCCGGGACAAGGTGGTTTTATTTTCAAACCAGGTACCAGCGTCTCTTTATCGGAAAATTCCAATGAATTAAGAACAGTTGCTGATCAATTAATAAAACACCCAATTGCAAAAGGGCTTAACCTGTTCATTAAACAAAGTGCTTCCAATGTGATAAAACTAAACTTGCTTTCCACTCCCACTTCTGCCCTTGGCAATGAAGGTTATACGTTGTCTGTAAAACCGGACGTAATCAATATAAGCGCAAATAAAGCAGCTGGACTTTTCTATGGCATTCAATCCCTGATGCAATTAATACCCATGGATGCCAAAGCGGATGCTATAACTATTCCTTCCTGTGAAGTCACGGATTATCCAAGATTTGGATGGCGGGGATTGATGCTCGATGTGAGCAGGCATTTTTTTACGGTTAATGAAGTAAAGCAATATTTAGATGCTATGTCTATGTATAAATTCAATACACTGCATCTTCATCTTACTGACGATAATGGATGGAGGGTAGAGATAAAATCTTTACCCAAGCTCACTTCTATAGGAGCCTGGAGAGCAGAGCGGTTTGGTACTTTCGGTGACCGTGCTGCTGTTAAAGAAGGAGAACCTACTCCATATGGTGGATTCTATACACAGGATCAGATCAAAGATCTGGTGAGATATGCTGCTAGTAAACAAATCTCTATACTTCCTGAGGTTGATGTACCGGGACATTCCATGGCTATGCTTGCTGCTTATCCTGAATTATCCTGTACACATGAAAAAGTCTACGTCAACCCGGGAACTAATTTTTCAGAATGGTATGGCAATGGGAAATTCAAAATGTTAGTAGATAATACATTGAATCCAGCCAATGAAAAAGTGTATGAATACCTGGATAAAGTATTTACAGAACTAGCTACACTTTTTCCTAATCCTTATATACACGTAGGTGGTGATGAATGTTATCACGGTTATTGGGAAGCCGATTCTTCAGTCAAAGCATTAATGGCTAAGGAAAATTATAAAGATATTCATGAGGTTCAAAGCTATTTTATTAAAAGACTTGAAAAAATCCTTAAGGCAAAAAACAAAAAGCTTATTGGTTGGGATGAAATTCTCGAAGGAGGATTAGCACCTGAAGCAGCGGTCATGAGCTGGAGAGGAATCCAGGGAGGAATAGATGCAGCTAAACAAGGACATTATGTAGTCATGTCTCCGACCACGTTTGCATATATCGATTATATGCAGGGAGACCGGGCATTAGAGTTTCCTATCTATGCAAGCCTTACACTGAAAAAAGCATATTCCTTCGAACCTATACCTGATGGTGTAGATTCTAAATATATTTTAGGAGGGCAGGCAAACCTATGGTCAGAGAAAACACCAACACTGAGGCATGCATTTTATATGACATATCCCAGAGCTTTTGCGATATCAGAATCCACCTGGAGTCCTAAGACGGCGAAGAACTGGAATTCATTCACTTCAAGGGTTGAAAAACATTTTAAACTTTTTGACCAACTTCAATGGAATATATCCAGATCATTATTGGATGCTACCGCTACGGTGGCTAAGCAAGGTGACAAAATCGTATGTACCCTTACTACAGAATTGCCAGATGGAGAAATTCATTATTCCATGGACAATACTTTCCCTGATCAGTTTTCACCAAAATACACGGCTCCTTTCTCCATACCGGAAGGTGATGTAACGCTGCGTTTTGTGACTACAAGAAATAATCAGGTGATAGGAAGACAGGTCATCATTCCAAGAAAAGATTTAGTAACCAGAGCCAGATAATGTCTTTAACTTCTGATATACAGACATCATCAGATTATAAAGCCTGGATAGAAAAGATACAATCAGAGCTTAAGGGAAAAGAACTTAGCAACTACGATTATGTATGGGATGGGGTACATATTTCACCTTTTGAAGCCCCGAATCCTGTTCGTAGAGTATTAAGCCGTAAAGAAAATAATGAATGGCATCATGGGTGCGCTGTTCGTGTCAATATCCCTGATCCTAACAACGAATTGTTATCTGTTCTTGAACTTGGTGCAACAGCATTGTCCATCGATATTGATTCAATATTATCGTGGGGGAAAGTATTTCAACAAATACACCTGGATTGGATACAATCTGAATTTGTCGTTCATGATGTAAAGTCATGGGAAAATCTTTCTGCTTATTTATCTTCTTATCCCTCGGGAAAAGTAAGTGGAATATGTTGGGTGAATGAAAATCTTCAACTAGAATTTTTTGAAAAATATCAACCCATGTTACCCGAATTTCGATTTCTGACTATTCAGTTAAAGGCATCAAATAGTGCTGATGAAATCGCTGGCAGCTTAAAAAAATTATTGAATCGCATTTCTATAATATCCGCTCACTGCGAATCAAAAAAAATATTGGACCATATCGCGATTAAATTTGAAGGTGGTGAAGATCTTGTTTTGAATATCAGCATGATTCGCGCATTGCGATTGCTTTGGATGCAATCTTTAAAGAGTGCAGGATTAGATGCTTATGCCCATGAGATTTTAATAAGCGCAACAGTACCTTTTATTAAGCCCGTACCCACGGATCAAATGATCGCTTCCAGTTTAATAGCCACAAGTTTAGTGCTTGGTGGAACAGACTCTTTATTTATTGCTGATCCGGATCAAATGAAACCCGATGCCAGGTGGGGATTAATGGCTCAGCATATACTAAGCGAAGAAGCAAGATTACATATATCAAACGATCCACTATCAGGTTCACATGTAATAGAACGATTAACCGGGGTAATAGCAAAAAAAGTGTGGGAACAAATGGAAAAAAAATAAGGCCGGCTAGCGAAGTAAGCGTACTTGCAAATTACCCGAAACTTTATCGGGTAGCCGGCCTTTCTCCCATTGCTTATACATATAATCAAAAAATTTTGCGATTTTGATCCACGATTAATGTAATTAACCATAAATAGTTTTTCCTTAAAATACTTAACCAAGTGAATAGCGGACATCT
>JBDTUE010000233.1:0-6624 GCA_040007895.1 Saprospiraceae bacterium
GTGTCCAAATAGTAGCGGCGGTAGGCGGGCTCGACCAGTATTTTGGCACAGTCCTATCCCAGATCCTGAATATCCGGAAACTTAAATTATGGTTCAGAGTTTTTAATGCGATTTTACCCACTTAAAACAGCTAAGAACCGATTATTTCATTCAAAAAAATTCTTAATTAGCCTTTATAATTTTTTAAAAATGATTATTACAGTTTTCAAGGAATGATACTTACATTTAATTAATATCCATACGACATTATTTCAAAACATGATTACATTAGAAATATGTGCCCAGTCTTATAATGCTGCTATTAATGCCGCTGAAGGTGGAGCACAACGAATAGAACTTTGTGCTCAACTGCCAACCGGAGGGCTGACCCCGGATCCTGAAATAATTAACAAGGTAAAAGCAAAAATTTCTATTCCTGTATTTGTGTTGATCAGACCGAGGACCGGAGACTTTGTCTATTCCACAAAAGAATTAAAACAAATCTTAAAACAAATCAAACAATCCATTGATGCAGGAGCTGATGGAATCGTATGTGGTGCATTAAACAACGATCATACAATAGCCAATAAACAATTAGAGAAAATGATTCAAGCCTGTCAGGGACTTCCTTTTACATTTCACCGTGCTTTTGAATTAATAGATCAATCTTTTATAGGGCTTGATCTATTAGTTGAATACGGTGTACAAAGGATACTGACAGGTGGCAAGACGGGTAATGCCTACCAATCCAGGGAAGAACTTGCAGCATTAAATCAATACGCCAATGGACGTATCACCATTCTAGCCGGAAGTGGAGTCACTTCTCAAAATGTAGTTCCTTTAATCCAGTCTGCAAACCTTAATGAAGTACACACTTCTGCTAAATATGGAAAAGAGGCTAAAGAAAATCAGAATCAGTATGATACAAATCCTGAAGAAGTGGAAGAGATATTAATGAAAATAAAAACGCTTACAAATAATTAAGCAGCTCTCTTTTTTATGCCACAGCCGATAGCTCTGGTAGTAGAAGGATTGGGATCCATATTGTTTTGAATCGCCTTGATTGCATCTTCCACATAATGTTTAGTCACTGCATTGGCATCATCAGCATTATCATCCAGTGCCCCGATATATTTTACTTTTTTATTGGCATCCAAAACATAGAAATGCGGAGTTTTAGAAGCACCAAATGCTCTGACTATCTCCTGGCTTTCATCATAGATATATGGAAATGCATATCCCTGAGATTTGGCTAATTGTTTCATTTGGTCAAAAGAATCGCCCGGTGACATACCTTTATCATTTGAATTAATGGCAATCAATGGCCATGCTTTATCATCCAGTTTTTTCGCCAACGCATTAATTCGGTTTTGATAAGCCTGAGCATAAGGACAGGTATTGCAGGTAAACACGACCACATACCCTTTCGCATTTGGGAAGGACTTTGTTCCAACAGATGTGCCATCTATATTTTTTGCTTCAAAGTCTTTAATGATATCACCTACCTGGTATCCGGTGCTCAATGGGACTCTAAAGAAAAGACTAATGAATGCGATGCAAGCTATTCCGAATACTTTTTTCATAATCATTGATTTTATAAATTGATTAATAAATTTTTTAGTTCTTCAAAATCTTTGAATTTACCTTCCTTGAATTCCTTTTTGCCAGCTTTAATGATAAGGGTAGATGGAATACTTCCGGACCATTCCGCATTTACTACAGGCATCCAATCATCTGCTGACAAACCTTGTAGTCTGTAGATATCACAGCCAGCATATCGATGGTCAATGATCTTCATCACTTTCGTTTTAACATCCTTTTCAAAGTCCAGATTGATTAAGTTTATTTTCAGATCAGGAAATTGTTGTTTTATTTTTTCAAAATAGGGCAATTCTTCCATACAGGGAATGCACCATGATGCCCAGAAGTTGATGATTTGAATTTCCTTGTTATTAGTAGAAGCTTCGACCATGGATTTTAATTTATCCAGGTCGAGTAAAACTATTGACCTGTTAGATTGACCATTCAGGTCTGCAGACATGAATAAAATAAATAAAATACAAATGAATGATTTCATGCACATGGAAGTTCAAAATTAAAACAACCATGAAAAATATTCGTTAAAGGAAACTTAAAACTTAGACATGATTAATCAGGAGCTAAATGACAATTATTTCTTTAAGTAATGGGATGTTATTCAAACTGATATTTAATAGGAATAAAATATGCATCAATTCAAAATAAAATCAAAACCGAGCTCTTTTACATGATCTAATAAGGTGGTGTTTACTTCTACTTTATATTCTTCAGAAATAAGTGATAAATAATTTTCCGAAAGCATATCCAGAACGACAATCTTTAAATTAGATTTACCTTTTTGTGATTTCAGAATATCCTGCAGTTTATTGATTTTAGGCTCATCTAATAAATGAAGTTTTATCTGTACGGTCATGGAGTCCACGATGCCCGGTCCGGTAGTAGCTAATTGCTGAATACTAATTATTTTAAATCGTGTATTGGTATTATCCCAACTGTTTTGATTCGTGGCCTTCATATAAACCATCTGACCTACTTCAAGCCTGTTTTTAAAATCGAGATAGTCTTCACTAAATAATGGAAACTCAAAACTACCGAGGTAATCTTCTATAGTGAACTGTCCATAGCCGGTCCCTTTCTTACTAATTTTATGTTCAGCTTTGGTAATTATTCCTGCCAGTTTAAGGGGTTGATCTTTGTAATTCGGAATATTCGCTATCGTGCAGGTAGTAAAATGATCCAGTACATATTTGTATTCATCTAAGGGATGCGCTGAAACAAATATTCCTGTAATATCTTTTTCTTTATTAAGTCTTTCAACCAGGCTCCATGGTGTTGTGATTTTAGGATATGGCGGAATAGGCATTTCCATTTTTTCATCCATATTGAATAAGGACATTTCATTATTGGACTTCAATCCCTGCCACTGTCCACCCAGTTTTAAAGCATGTTCGATATAACTCTCATGATTACCGCTTGGTTCAAAATATTGAGACCTGTCAATCTCAGGTGCTAACGAATCCAGAGCACCTGCTAAAACTAAAGCTTCCAGGCTTTTTTTATTGACGGTACGAAGATTAAGTCTTGAAGTAATATTAAAGAGATGAGTAAATGGTCCGTTTGTTTTTCTCTCAGTTAAAATATCTTCTACCGGACCCTCTCCTACCCCTTTCAAAGCAGACATTCCAAATCGTATCTTATGTTCCTTAGTGACTGTAAAGTTTAATCCGCTCTCGTTGACATCAGGACCAAGCACTTCAATACCCATTCGTTTAGACTCCTGAAGATAAAACTCAAGTTTAGTTATATCATTTTTATTGTGTGTCAATACCGCCGCCATAAATTGGTGAGGATAATGAGCTTTGAGATAAGCCGTTTGAAAAGCAAGAATTGAATAAGCTGCAGC
Source organism: Saprospiraceae bacterium (assembly GCA_040007895.1). Taxonomy (GTDB): domain Bacteria; phylum Bacteroidota; class Bacteroidia; order Chitinophagales; family Saprospiraceae; genus JADJLQ01. Next base: position 3,422 of record JBDTUE010000233.1, read on the forward strand.
ATGTGATCTATTGAAACCGTAATCTGCAAACCGGGCCATTAATTCAAATATTTCTTCGGCTTTGTTTTCGTCCACTCCCTGACGCATGGCACCTTCTACAAAAAGAATCCGGTGCCGTTGCATCTCTTCATGTTTCTTTTTACCCATTGCCCGTCTAAGCATATCTGCACTCGCCAGCGTATAACCTGCCATGATCTGAGCCGTCTGCATGATTTGTTCCTGATAAACCAGGATACCATACGTAGGTTTTAAAAGTACTTCCAGTTTTTCATGAGGGTATGCTACTTTTTCCATTCCCATCTTTCTCTTAATAAAAGAAGGAATATTGTCCATAGGGCCTGGACGATATAATGCATTCATTGCAATAAGGTCTTCGATATTCTCAGGTTTAAGATCCCGAAGATATTTTTGCATTCCTTCCGATTCAAACTGGAATATGCCTACCATCTCACCTTTCTGAAATAAATCGAAAGTCAATCCATCTTCCAGGGGAATAGAATCAAGATCCAAATCTTCATCCAGATTTTCTTTAATCAATAGCAAAGTATCACTGATGATAGAAAGTGTGCGAAGACCCAGAAAGTCCATCTTCAGCATACCTGCTTCTTCTACCAGGGATCCTTCAAACTGAGTGACCAGCAATTCAGTTTCTTTGGATGTAAATACAGGAATAATCTTATCGATGGCATCCGGTGCTATAATGATACCTGCAGCATGTATTCCCGTATTACGAACAGAACCCTCTAATCGTTCAGCCAGAGAAAGTACCGTGGCGGCTTGATCTTTCCCTGATCTGGCTTCCCTTAATTTGGTGATTTGACCCATTTCGTCCGAGGAATATTCATCCCGGAGTTCTTCTATTGATTTATTGAGAAGATCAACCAGATGGACCTTAGGTCTCAATGGGACCAGCTTTGCTATTTGATCCACATCGGACAATGGATAATCCAGTACTCTTCCAACATCTCGAATGGATGATTTTGCAGCCATCGTAGAGAATGTTACGATCTGAGCCACTTGTTCTTTGCCGTATTTATTCACGACATAGTCTATCACCTTTTGCCTTCCTGCATCATCAAAGTCAATATCCATATCGGGCATAGAGATTCGCTGAGGATTAAGGAAACGTTCGAAAAGCAAATTGTATTTTATAGGATCCAATCCGGTAATACAAAGACAATAGGCTACCACCGATCCGGCGGCACTACCCCTGCCAGGCCCTACCCTGACACCCATTTCCCTGGCTGCTTTAATGAAGTCCTGAACAATCAGAAAATATCCTGAAAACTTCATTTCAGTGATAATTTTTAATTCAAATTCCAGTCGTTCAACGACAACCTGCGTCAACTCTCCATAAAACCTTCGTGCCCCATCATAAACAAGATGTCTTAGGTAATCATCCTGGTCTTTATATTCACTGGGAATTGGAAAATTAGGAAGGATGATATCTCTTTTGAGTTTAGGAGCTTCTACTTTGGAATAAATTTCCATTGTATGATCCAGAGCGTGGGGCAGATCAATAAATAATTTGTTCATTTCCTCCTTAGTCTTGAGAAAAAACTGATCATTCGGAAATTTAAATCGATCGATCTCTGCTAATTTGGAATTCGTATTTACGCAAAGCAAAATATCATGCGGCTCTGCATCATTTTGATTGAGATAATGAACATCATTAGTGGCGATGATTTTGATCTGATATTTTTTTGCAAACTGTATCAGCATCTTATTGATATCTTCCTGGCTCAATCCGCTCCCATCAATATTCTGTAATCCATGACGCTGTAACTCAATATAAAAATCTTCACCCAGAAGGTCTTTCCACCATTTTACTAATTTTTCGGCTTCCTCTAATTTACCGGCAATGATATGTTGTGGTATTTCAGCTCCGAGACAACAGGAGGTAGCTATTAATCCTTCATGATATTTTAATACAAGTTCTTTATCTATCCTTGGAAATTTACCATATAAACCTTCGATAAATCCCAGTGAACAAAGTTTAGATAGATTTTGATATCCATGTTGGTTTTTAGCTAATAGTAACTGATGATATCGTTCATCCTTTTCACCTTTGATTTTAGAGAATGCCTGTTTATGCCGGTCTGGCACCATATAAAACTCACATCCAACGATGGCTTTTATATTGCGTTTGGCAGCTTCTGTTACGAAATTGAAAGCTCCAAACATATTGCCGTGATCAGTAATTGCTATCCCCTGCTGGCCATCTTTTGCCACTTTATCCATCAATGCGCCTATATCACATGCTCCATCAAGCAATGAATACTGAGTATGACAGTGAAGGTGAATAAGCTCGGGCATGGTGCGAATTTAATGGATTGATACAATCTTCCTTATAATAGAAGAGTGATATTAAAGATAATTTAAATATAAGCCCCATTTTATGCCTTTGATGACCAAATCTGGAGCTCAATGACCAGTTAATAATGGATAAATTTTTTAAAATTTAAAACTAAAATAACTTTATATTTGCGCCCTAAAATTTGACGAAGTAAAGAAATAAACTATTTTTAAAAAATTGTAAATCAATTTCTTATGGCTACTAAACCTATTAATAAAACAGCCAGTAAAAAAGCTGCCAAATCCAAGCCTACAACAAAAAGTAGTTCACCCGCAAAATCTACTAAAGCGGTATCTAAGCCGTTAAAAAAGACAATTACTTCGAAGCCGGCGATAAAATCAGCACCGTCAAAAAGCAAATCTAAAATAAGCTCAGCGAAGACAAAAGTTGTCGCGGCTAAACTCCCTGCTAAAGAGAATACACCAAAAGGGAACCTTAAAACCTCAAAAACAGCTGTCAAAACTAACGCTCCTGTCAAACCTGCATCTAAACCTGCAGCAAAAGTGATCGAATCGAATCATATTAAAACTGAAGTTAAATCGATTCATATCATGCCGACAGTAGCACCTAAGATCAACCTAGAAAATAAGAAACAAGTGAATAAATCCCCAAACAAATCAACCACCCCCCCTTCTACTGTAACGAACGGAAAGACAAGGTACTCTGACGTAGAACTAGCCGAATTTAAAAAAGTATTGGATGATAAACTCTTAGTCGCAAGGCAGGAACTTAATTATCTCCAGGAACAAATCGTAGAGATGAATGAAAACAATGCTGATATCCAGGGTAGTGACTGGTTTGACGACAGTAGTATTCATGCTGAAGTAGAACTGCTCAATAATATGGC
>JBDTUE010000234.1:0-6595 GCA_040007895.1 Saprospiraceae bacterium
AGTTTCTCGCATAGGCGCTAAGACGCAGAATCTGAAATAGTATCTCGCAACGACGCAACGACGCAAAGTCTGAAATAGTTTCTCTCAAAGGCGCTAAGACGCAGAGAGTGAATTAAGTTTCTCGCATAGGCACCAAGACGTGGTGGAGTGGATCTCGCAACGACGCAGCGACGCAGCGTAGTGCATTTAATTTTCTCGCAAAGACGCAATGACGCTAAGAATACGTTAAGCTTCAAATATTCAAGTAAGTATTAAGTAAAAAAATAATTAGGGTCGTGTCCAATCCTTCAGACTTCATTTGTCAGTATGTTATAAACCTTTCTTTCAAACAATTTAAATACTAAACACATGAAGCGCGTTTTGATAATAAATACCATGATCCTGATATTACTGGCCATGATTGCATTAAATCCGGTGGCTCTTGGTCAGAACAATGCTGGACCCCATATAGATCCTACAAAATCCGATCCAGGTAATAAAAAAGAAATACAAATGATTCACCTTTCTACCTATCTGCTATTTAATGGTACTTGCAAACAAGCAATGGAATTTTACAAATCCTGCTTTGGTGGTGAATTAACGCTAAGCAGCGTTGGGCAATCACCAATGAAAAAAATGTTCCCTGATAGCATGCATAGCAAAACGCTGAACGCAAAACTTATCAGTGAGAATTTTGATATCTCTGCTTCTGATTGGCTTCGTCCGACTCAAACTCCAGTAAAAGGCAATATGGTTTGTCTTTATTTAAGCGGAGGAAAACCTCAACAATTGAAGGCACTGTTTAATAAACTTTCTGAAGGCGCCGAGATTACTGACCCATTAAAAATCGAAGCATTCGGGACTTATGGTGCGCTTAATGATAAATTTGGTGTTCGGTGGATGTTTCATACGGATCAATTGGATTAAGTATTGGTTAGATTTCCAAGTGATTCCGCAAAATAGTAGGTTATATCGGAAATATAGAAGCAAGTTCAAAAGCCTGGTTATCTGCATCAAAAAATAATATTTTGAAATAAACTTTTATCTCACCCAAAAGGTAATTGGATTTCAAAATAAAATTCACGGAAGTACTATTGATCTCGAAACTGTGGCCAATTATCAGAGAAAATCAGACTAAGCGTTTTATAGACTTCTCATGAATATTTTTTTGGGAATTAAATACAAAACTTTGCTCAGCCCTTTATGCTGACACCAAACGTAATAATATTTCCATCAGGATCTTTAATAGCAAAGTCTCTCATATCATATGGCCTGTCATCCATTGGTACATCAATCAACGCGCCTTTTGTAGATATATCAGCGTAATATAGATCTACTTCATCGCAAAAAATATAGACACTTCCCTGACCAATCATTCTCTTTACATCCTGGCCAGGTCCTGACAGGTAAATTAAAACATTGCCATATTCCATACCTGCTAAGTCATGATATCGAAACTCTTGTTTAAAACCTAACACGGTGGTATAATAATTAATGGATGCTTCAACATTAGCAACATGAAAAATAGTAGCTACACATTCAGGTTTCATACCAGTTAATTTAAGAAGTAGTCATCTAAACTAATAATTAAAAAATTGAAATGGAGTAAAATTTTGCGCTTATTTTTAAATTGCCATCTCGAACAGATAAATTATCATTTATTGCTATGTATCTGGCTACGATTTTCAGTTTGTTTGCTTTTAATCAAATCCAATGACGCCTGTATTTCCATTGACATTTTGTATCTGTTCATTGATTTACTTGAGTTGCGAACGAACAAAAAAAGCAGCTGATGAAAACAGGCCTTCCTCTTTGGATTCAATAAGAATCAAAGTAGGCCACTCTCCCGGAAGTGTGGAAGTAGCAGACTTTAATAATGACTCAATACCGGACCTTGCTATTGCAAGTGAAACAGACAGCAGTGTTACTATCCTACTTGGAAATGGCAAAGGCAGTTTTACTCCTTCGGAAAACTCTCCATTCTATGCAGGATCAAATCCCAATGATATCGCTATTGGTGATTTTAATAACGACGGAAATAATGATCTGGCTTTTGCCAATCACGAAAAAAAATATTTAACGGTCTTACTTGGAAATGGAAGCGGAAATTTTGTTGCAGCAACAGGATCACCTTTCCCTGTTGAAGGAATACCCCATACACATGGTATTGCAAGTGGAGATTTTAATAGTGATCACCTTTTAGATCTTGCTACGGATAGTTGGGGCAATGACCAGGTGGAAGTCTTGTTTGGTGATCGTCAGAGTCTTTTTAAAAAACAAGGTCTGTTTTTAAAAGTTGGCAAGCGCCCTTATCAAAGATTACGTGCCGGTGATATCAACTTGGACGGTATTGATGATATCGTCACCACGAATACGGAAGGGAATAATGTTACTATCCTGTTAGCCAATGGAAAAGGATCTTTTGATGAAGCACCAGGCTCTCCCTTTCCAAGTGGCGATAATCCATTTGGTATTGCCATAAGTGATTTAAATGCTGACCATCATCCGGATCTAGCCATTATTAATTCACCGGGTAGTATGGCTTCAGGTAAGGGAATAAATGGTATGACTGTATTAATAGGAGATGGGAAAGGAGGATTTGCGATGATGAAAGGTTCTCCTTTTGATGCTGGAAAAATTCCAAATCGTATTGCTTCCTGTGATATTAATGGAGATGGGATCAATGATATTGTTACATCTGATAATGACAGCGACAAAATTTATTGTTTCCTGATGAGTAAGGAAGGTGGGGTGTTATCAAGTCTGTCCATTAAGGTTGGTAACCATCCGAAGGGTGTTGCCATTGCTGACTTAAACGGAGATAGAAAAAGTGACATTATCGTTTGTAACCAGTTGGACAATGATATTTCTATACTAATCAGCAAATAATACGATTGCAGCATAATTATCAATCGTGAGTAATAATTTACCAGAAGCTGGGCATCTTCAATCTTTTCACCAAAGACCCTTTAGTATCCCCCGTTTGCAGACAAATACTGCCAGTTTGCAGATCATTTCTCCTTAAAGCCAAAACAAAGAGAGACCTTTGATTTTTTGAACGGCCGTTTTAAATCATGAAAAAGTCATTTGTAGTTTTATTACACATCGGGTTTTGGGTGTGTTATTTCTTGTTAATATTTATCGCGTTAGCTATATATTCCAAAAGTGCTATCCATGGGAACCAGGAAGCCAGGACAATGAATGCATTATACAGTATTCTACTATTTGCATTTATTCCATCAGTCATCTCCTATTTTTTATATTATTTTCTATTGTTTCCGAGATACTTAAAGCAAAAAAAAGTTTTTCCTTCTATACTCCTTGGTCTCTTCATTTCGGTCGGAGCAGCCATATGTGGATATATCTTTCACCGGTATCTTATAGAATCTGGTCATGTTATGGATATGGATAATGGTGGCAAAAACGGAAGATCTACCGCTCCCAGAGTAATCGTGGTGATGACCTTTATAGGAGTCTTATGCGGCATGGTAGCAATAATCATAAAAGGCTTTATCACCTGGTTTAATGAAATAAAACTTAAGGAGGTTTTACGGGAAAAGAATCATGAAATGGAAATGGCGTTAATAAAATCTCAACTCGACCCGCATCTTTTATTTAATACGATCAATAATATTGACGCTCTGATTTTAAAAGATGCCGCAGCTGCATCAGAGTATTTGAATAAATTATCAGATATCCTTCGATTCATTCTTTACGAAACCAAGGGTGATAAAATACCGCTTTCTAAAGAAATAGAATATATCGAAAAATATATCGACTTACAAAAAATACGGACTGCCAATGAGCACTATGTACACTTTACGGTAACCGGTACTCCAGGCAATAAATCTATTGCACCTATGGTCTTTATCCCATTTATTGAAAACGCTTTTAAGCATACAAATAATAAGAAAATTGAAAATGCTATTGCGGTCCAAATCGTGATAAAGGATGAAACGGTACAGTTGGTCTGTGAAAACAAATTTGATCCCAGGTCGACGGCGGATACAACGAGGAGCGGTTTAGGTAACGAACTAATTCAAAAACGACTTAACCTGATTTATGCAGGAAAACATATCTTGGAAGTGCATAAAACCAATGAACAATATCGTATAAATCTCACCATCCCCAATGGATAAACATAGCTGCATTATCATTGAAGATGAACCTCTCGCCCTTGAAAAAACGAAGGACTTTGTACACAAAGTGCCTTTTTTGCAGTTAAACGCAACGTTCGATAATGCGCTGACTGGGCTTGCTTATCTGAATAACAATAAAGTAGATTTACTTTTTCTCGATATCAATATGGATGAACTATCCGGTATTGAACTGCTTGAAAGTTCAAAGATATCGAGCCAGGTGATTCTTACTACCGCGTACCAGGAGTATGCTTTAAAAGGTTTCGAATTGCAGATCACAGACTATCTTTTAAAACCCTTCACGTTTAATCGTTTTTTACAGGCAGTCAATAAAGCACAGGAAAACATAACCCATCGGACCAAGGGTACTCTGCCCGACTTCATATTCGTAAAAACTGAAAACCGGCTCGAGAAAATCATGCTGAATGAAATCATATACATAGAAGGCATGAGAGATTACCGTAGAATTCATACGGCACATAAAAAAATAATGACTCTCCAGAATTTCAGTGAATTTGAAAAGCTGATTCCTTCCAGTATCGTGTGCAGGGTCCATAAATCGTATATGGTCGCACTGCATAAAATCGAATCTATCGAACGGGGAAGAATAAAAATTGCAGATCAGTTAATTCCCATTTCAGATTCCTATAAAGAGGAATTTTTCCAGCTTATCAATACCGGGGCATAAACATTCCATTGTTTTTGCAGAATAAAATCCTCAGGATGCAGACATCTTAGTTCAGTTTGCATATCAAAATTTTAATGCCTTGCTCCTTCATATACTTTTGTTTCATTAAACAATTAACAAACAATTTAAAAACAAGAATTATGAAAAATTTAGTACAAGCAGGACTGGTGATAAGTATGATTTTCTTATACGCTAGTTCATTTGGTCAATCCAAAATGTCTGGATCACAACCGCAGAAAACTTATCTAGACATTTTTATAAGCGCAGTAGGTACCGATCTCAACTATGGAGCGTCCAATAGTTCATTGACAGATTTCAAAAAGTCAGCGCAGGGTATACAGGCCGGGGTTTCTCTTCAGACAGAAATTGCTTCACATCTTTCACTGGTACCTGAATTATCTTTTATTATGAGAGGAGGTAAATTAAAAGTGAACAATCCATATGTTCAGGACGCCTATACCCTTCGTTTTTATTCCATAGAAATTCCGGTGTTGGTACGGCTTCATTTGGGCAAGTTTCATGTGAATGCAGGACCTGCCTTGGCTTACAATTTTGCAGGAAATCAAAAATTGGATGGGTCAACCACTAAACTATCCTTTGATAATGCAATAGGAGGGTTTAAACGCCTTGATGCTGGCATACAAATCGGTGGTGGATTAACCTTTAAGATTAAACAAAAAAGAGCTATGCTCGACATCAGGTACTGTTATGGTTTAACCAACGTCTCCTATGACAAAGAAATATATAACAGGAGTTTATTGATTCGATTGAATATTTCGAAAAAATAATGGCCGAGGGACCCTCCAGCTCCTTTATCCTTTAAAGCAATAAAATCAAAAAAATGAAATCAACTAGAAATAGCGCTATACTAACAGGCGTACTTTTTATCATCGCAGCGGTTGCATCCATTATTGGACTTCTTTTATACCAACCAATACTTCATGACCCCGGTTACATTATTAAAGGTACCGGGGCTGAAATACAAGTCTTATGGGGAGCTTTTTTTGAAATAATCACTGCCTTTGCAGTCATTGGTACACCTATCGCCTTGTTTCCAATCCTGAAAAAGTACAATGAAAGTATGGCTCTTAGTTGTATTGCTTTTAGACTATTGGAAGCCACGATCATTATAATTGGAATCATTAGTTTGTTGACTATCGTGACATTAAATCATGAATTTTCGAATGAACTAAATCCGAATAACTCTTCTTACCTGGTTACAGGCAAATTATTAGTAGCCATTCATGATTGGACTTTTTTATTCGGACCCAATTTAATATTAGGGCCAAGTACTCTTATGACGGGTTATCTGTTGTATACGTCAAAACTAGTACCTCGTTCTATAGCTGTATTGGGCCTTATTGGGGGTCCTATGATTTTTACGTGTGCTATACTCGTGTTGTTCGGGGCATTTCCTCAAATCTCTTTTTGGGGAGGACTATTTGCTATTCCGGTATTCCTTTATGAAATGAGTTTAGCCATATGGCTCCTGGTTAAAGGATTCAATGCACCTGAAGCAGATCCTGTTACTGTTTTTAGATAAAAAAATCAGGTGGCAATAAAAATTTTATTTGAAAAAAATTGGTAAAGGTTTAGGATAAAGGATTCGTTGATGAAATTCATTATTTGGTTTACCACCGGGTGCTGATGAAATAAAGGCATATCAAACAATAGTAATCACAGTTATGGGTGAAAGTTTTCTTAAGTAGTATATTGAGTCCATAATTCAAACAATTTATAAAAAATGCTTACGGTTTTAAAAGAAAGTTTGTGGAAACAATTCGGAGCA
>JBDTUE010000235.1:0-6561 GCA_040007895.1 Saprospiraceae bacterium
GTGTATTATATTACACTATCGAAACTAAAGACTTCAGCGCTACTAAGAAAATGATTCTTATTGAATGAGATTTTAAAAGATATAAATAAGATTCCGGTAAACAATGGACCGGAAATTTTATAGCGCGAAATAATAAATTTTCAAAAAACAAAGAGCTTTCAGAGAACCTGAAGGCTCTTGTTTTTTCTGGTAATTTGTCGAACTTAAAAAATTGGAACGATTTTGGTTATTATAACCCGAGTAATCAGCTTCAAAAACAACGAATTAATTCAAGATCAAGGTGTTATTAACAATTATTTCTTGTAAAGAAGCGTTATTTGTGAAGTGACCTCAAAGAATTTATCTTTGCGGTCATTTTGTGATAAATTATAATCTAATTGTGTTAAAATTCTTATCCATGAATTTATTTAAAATTCTTGTCGTTTTCCTGGCTTCTTGCTTGTTTTCTATTTCATTTGATGCTTCACAATGCCAGGCTCAATGCAACGTTAAATTTACAGCGACTACGGAAGCCGGAAAGACAAATGACGTAGTGACTGTAAAAATTACGGTTGAAAACTTTACAGATATTAGTGGAGTACAATGGACTATGAGGTGGGATCCTACCTGTATTGAATATGTTTCTATCGGGGATTTTGACTTAACAGACTTGAATGCCGGATCTTTTAATCTTACCAAAGTGACCCAGGGTTATTTAACGACTGCATGGTACAACCAACAGGGTACCACTAAAACAAATGGTGCAGTAATATTTACTATTAAATTTAAATTACTCGGAGCAGATGGTAAGTCCTGCGGAGTTGATTTTTCAAGTACACCTCTTCAAATTGAGATTTCTGATAAAAATGCTCAAAAATGTCCAAATCCTACCCTTGTAAATGGTAAAGTAAATATTGGTACTGTAGTTAATCCACCCCCTGGCGCTAACTTAAAAATTGCAAGCTCAGCCAACTTAATTAAAGATCAGGAAATATGTCTTCCTGTTACTGTTACCGGGTTTAAAAATATTACTGCAATGCAATTTTCTTTCGGTTGGGATGTTGCAAAACTAACTTTTACAAAAGTGCAGAAATTCAGTGGGTTTACTGCACTAGATTTGGGTAATTTCAATTTAGTAACTACCTCCATTGGAAAATTATCTTGTGTTTGGTTTGATCCAAATACTACTGGACAAACCGTTGCAGATGGTACAGCAATATTTGAGGTTTGTTACACATACAAAGGGGTATGTCCGGGTTCAGCTGCAGTAAACATTACTAATGATCCTACTGCTACTCAGGTAGTTTCATCAACTGGAACATTAACGATTACTAAGGAAGGAAGTGTATTAACCACTCCGGCATCATGTACCTCGGGTTTAGGAGTAACTGCTTCAAAAATTACACATCCTTGCCCCGGTCAAAACAATGGGGGAATTGAAATCACAGCATCCGGTGGTACTGGAAATTATACTTATTTGTGGTCTAATGGCGCCACCACTCAAAATCTTGCCAATATCGGAGCCGGATCATTTAATGTTACAGTTAAGGACGGCGCAGGAACTACAGCATCACTTGCAAATGCAGTAGTTCTTAGTGCATTAACAGTGACTTCGCAACTAACGGAACCATCAGGCGGTAACAATAATGGATCAATCACTCTTACAGTAAGTGGAGGTAATTCCGGCTATAAATATCTATGGAGTAATAATGCTACTACAAAAGATATCAATAATCTGGCAACAGGTACCTATACCTATACAGTTACAGATGCAGCCAACTGCACCATTGGCCCAATAAGCGTCGCCATTGGGAATGTGGCTCTCGACATTACTAATATTGTAGCGACTGGGCCTACATGCGCTGGAGGGCAGTCTTCAGGAATTATTGCTATATCCACGATTGGAGGAAAAACACCTTATACTTATGCCTGGACTGGACCCAATAATTTTACTGCGACTACAGAAGATATTTCAGGTTTGGTAGCCGGTACGTATAAAGTCACGGTCAAAGATGCAGCTAATGCGACTAAAACATCAGCAGATATAGTACTTACAGGATCCGGAACTCCTTTAACTCTATCAGGAAGAATTAAAAATGTTTCTCTTCCAGGTGTCAATGATGGAGAAATTACAGTTACCCCTATTGGTGGTACTCCTCCGGTTACGTATAGATGGAATACAGGATCTACCAGCGCAACATTAACTGGCTTGGCTGTTGGAGACTATACCGTCACTGCAACGGATTCTAAAGGATGTAGTACAGCAGCTACTACATTTAAGATTACTTCAAACCCATATGAATGTTTTACATCGATAAGGGCTTTTACGCCAAATGGTGATGGTGTAAACGAATTATTTATTATCAATTGTGCTGAAACAATTAATAATCAACTTCAGATTTACAATAGATGGAATCAATTGGTATATAGTTCCTCAAATTACCGCAATAACTGGAATGGTATTGATAATAAAGGATTCTTATTGCCTGATGGTACCTATTATTGGATACTTAAAGACAACTCCAATGCAAGTTCATTGTATAAAGGCTATGTGACCCTGATTAGAACATTAAACTAATACCAACTCAACAATTACAACAAAGATTAAACATCCTTTTATGAAAAAAATAGTACTACTCTTGCTTAGCATATTGTCGGTAAGTCATTGGATGAAAGCGCAGGATGAGGCCATTTATTCTCAATATATATTTCACCCGATCTTAATTAACCCGGCCTATTCAGGTTTTAAAAGCAATCATGAATTGCTGTTTAATTATAAAAACACTGCTTCAACGTTTCCCGGTACACCGAAAACGTATACTGCCAGTTTTAATGGACCGGTAGCACCTAAACTTGGATTTAGCGGTTTGTTATTTAATGATGTAGCCGGTGACTTAAGTAAATTTAAAGCACAGGGAGCATTAGCCTATATGTTTGATATGGGTAATGTAAAATTGAATGTCGGTTTGGCAGCTCAATACAATAAATTTCAATTGGCTAATGGAGCAGTATTGGATCCACTGATTTCACTTCCGGATCCGTTATTGTCAGCAGCAGCGGATGGATTGAATTTCTTTAATACATCCCTTGGGGTTTACGGTGAACAAGACGGCAAATTCAAATTTGGTGTATCGGTAGTTGACTTAGTCAGGACCAGAATAGATGATATTCAGACGCCCACAGATGAAAGCAGTTTCTTTAAATATTTTAATGCATTTGTTGGTTACCAGTTTACTGTACCGAATTACAATTTTACGGTTGAACCATCCATTTTAATCAAACGGTTAAGAAACGTTCCATTTGTAACTGACATCAATCTTAAAATGACTTTTTTGGATGAACAATTATTTGGAGGCATTTCCTATTCACTGGGAGGTTATAGTAAAACCACTTTTTTATTGGGTACCCGGATTAATAAATTTAGATTGTTTTATTCATATGATATTGCCCTCGAGGATTTTCAGAAGTATAATAATGGTTCACATGAATTATCTATCTCATTTGAAATCCCAAGTAATATCAAAAGCAATTCAAAGTAATAGAAACCATTAAAATTTAAGTTAATATTTCAAGCCCGGTCTACGGGCTTTTTTATTTTAACGAAGAAGGATATTATACTAATTGCGAATATTTAATGCTATTGTTATCACAGGATAATAAATGCATGTTAATCATATTGAAAGAATTTATTTTCATGGACAAGTTTTAACTTAAAATGCATGAGGTATCTGTGTTTATTTTTTACTTTTATGCATATCCCCCTTTCAGTTGCATTTAAGTTATTACTAACCAAGACTATGAAAAACATATACTCAATATTTTTAGGAATTGTTTTTTGGACTGTTTCTATCCAATTTTCTTATGCTTCGCTTGAGATCTATTGTCCAAAAGATAAAGAAATTTCTTATCAGACCTATCTCAATGGACAATATTGGGATATCCCGGTTGTCAATGGTCCTCATACGATATACGGTCCATGGGTCAAACCTTACTTAAATTGTGGAAGTGGTTACGTTGATATTAAATGGGAAATTGTAGATCATTATGCAAGATCATATTATTGTACACAAACAATATGGGTTAGTAACCCATATGGAAATAATGGATCTATATCGGTATGGTGTCCAAAAGAACAAACAGTTTATTGCGATGATTTAGATTGGATAAAATATCCAAAGCCTGAAGTGAGCGGATATAATTATACAATTTATGGTCCTTACCTAACTAAGTCCTTAAATGAATGCGGGGTAGGAAGTATATGGGTAGAATGGAAAATAGTTGATGGTTGTGGTAAAATTACTTATTGCAAATCCGTAGTATGGGTAAAAGCCAAAGGTGGCACACCTTATATCTGGTGGCCAAAAGATTTTGAAGCTGATCCCTGTAAAGATAACGTGGATCCTAAATACTTAACATGGCCATATGGATATCCTGATATTACTGAGGGCAATAAATGTGCTAAATATGGTATTGCGTATAAAGACCAGGAATTTTATTTTCCGAATGATCCCGGGATTTGTAAAAAAATTGTCAGGACATGGTCTGTCATTGATTGGTGTATTTACAACCCTAACGGATATGGGTACGGCTCTGGAAAATGGGAACATGTCCAACTCATTAAATTAATCAACAAGACCAAGCCTACTATATCTTGTACAGCTGAAATTAAAGTAAATCAGGAATCATATGGCAAATTCGCATGGGTGGATATCCCAATTCCACAAATCACCTCATCCTGTAATGGTGGTGCGACTATTACACACAATTCAAAATATTCGACGAAACCTTCTCCTGATGCAAGCGGAAATTATCCCATAGGGACTACCGAGGTAGTATTTACTGTTAAAGATGCATGCGGAAACTATTCTACTTGTACTACTAAAGTAATTGTATTGGATAAAACACCGCCTACTCCATATTGCATAGGTTCATTGGCCACTACGATTGCATGGCATCCTGACGGGGTGTATACCCTCATTGATCCAAAAAAATTTGATCTTAATTCTTCTGACAATAATACGCCAAAGGATAAATTAAAATTTGAAGCAGTACCAAATAAATTCACCTGTGACAGCATAGGGATCAGGAAAATTAGAATTTATGTCATTGATGAAGTTGGTAATAAGGATTATTGTACGGTCAAGCTAAATCTTCAGGATAATATGGGCATGTGTCCTAAACCACCCGTAGCCTTTAAAGACACACTCGTGATTGCCGGATTGATTAGTAATATACAGGATCAATCCATCGATAGTGTTGCTTTGACATTAACGGATAGTGCTGGCAAGAAAAGTGTAATGAGTTCAGGTGCCTATAAGTTTATTGAATTAAATCACGGAATGACTTATAAAGTGGAACCCTCTAAACATAAAGATTTCCTCGAAGGAGTGACTACAGATGATTATACGTTATTAGTGGATATTGTTCAGGGTAAAGATACGTTTACCAGTCCCTACCAATTAATAGCTGCTGATTTGGATGGAAACGATACCATTAATATGGATGATGTGTTCATCTTAGGTTATTACCTTCTTACAAAAGGAGAATCAATACCTAAGGAACAATTGTCCTGGAGATTCCTTCCTAAAGCCTACGATTTAACTTCAATTGATATTAAGTCTATGATACTCGATACCATTCCTGATCAACTTGTATTTGAAAAATTGAATGCAGTATACCTTAATGCCAATTTCCTTGGAATCAAAATAGGTGATATTAATCTTAGTTTATCGAATACATTGCAAGCGGTTGCAGACCTTGGAAGTCGCCTGGAAGAACGAGAAAGGCCATTAAACCCCACGGGCAATTTGATCAAAGTATTCCCAAACCCATTTAATGAAAATTCCACATTACTCTTTAATTCAGATCGAAAGGAGATGTTCCATTTTGCACTATTTGATCTGAGTGGCAGGATGATAACTAGTAAAAAAGTTGATGCTATCCAGGGCATGAATAGGATATTACTTGAATCCGGAGTATTTAAATCTGATGGAGTTTACTTCTTCAGACTGGAGGGCACTGAAAATAGATACTCAGGCAAGCTTTATAGATTTAAATAGGAATTTCTTTCCTTATTTTCTTTAAAAGTGTATATAATTATTTGATTAATAATTATATACACTTTATTTATTATTATAATATGTTAAAGCGAAATCTATGAAATACCTTTTTAGTGGTATTCCACGCTAATACATATTACATATTTTTGTAATGTTTATTTAGATAATTTACAAAGTATTATAATTATCACTATTTTATACTATGTATCTATTTGATAGACTCCCATCCCAAAATTTTTTTTCTTGAATAAGCATTGATTGAGCTTATCGACTAAAAGAATCAAACAGTATGTATCCAATCAAAGCTTGATTATCAATTGATTTTCAGCTGGTTGAATTTTTTTCATTTTGTAAAACTGTTTGTTTATGAAACAACTATCCTGCTTCAATTTTAGAACCCTTATTGCATTATTGGCGGTGGTTTTATTGCCACGGCTTTCTTATAGTCAGTGTCCAATGCCGCAAACCAATTTTGGAGTACCAATTATAGTTCCATGCAATACGAACGCCTCATTAATTCCCA
>JBDTUE010000236.1:0-6559 GCA_040007895.1 Saprospiraceae bacterium
AGTGCCGGATATTCTCTAAAGAACCCAATAGGGCCTTTATTTAAACTTTACTTCTTTTCCTTTTTAGCCATCTCTGCTTTTAGCAAATCCTTAGGATGCTCGACGACATATGACTTGCCGAATTCTAAAGCGGCATTATTTTTTAAATGAAAATCCACCGGAAGATAGGTAAAGATATATTTTGGTTGATTAGCTGCAAGTTTTTGAACAGCGATCAGTTTGGCTTCATCCAGGTAATACACTGAAAAAAACACTCCGAATTTATCACTCTGTTGACCCAAAATAGCTATCGGATCTCCTGCTTTTACTTCTTTACCAACATCGATTAAAGAGATAATTGGTGAAACAAAAGTATACTGAGCAATAGTGCCGTCTTTTTGTTCTATTTTTATTTGATTCCGGTTGGCAGAAAATGAAGTATTGAGGTTTTGACCTTGTTTGATATCATCATTTATTTTAGTGACCATTCCACTGCGACTGGCGCACACGGTGTCCCCGGCTTTTAATTGAAAATAATAAGCCTGGTAATCTTTGGGTGGTAATTTGCCAATACGCTCAGCTATTTTCTGACTTTCAAGATAGGCGATTTCATTTCCATCCATTGAGGGCAATACATACCTGGCTTTATTGTCTGGAGCATTTTTAAAGACTTTTCCTTCATAGCTTTTAAAGCCAAATTGCAGGTCAGGTGTAGTCCCTTTGACAGGTGTAAGTTTGATCAATAATTTTTTTCCAGTGGGTACATCGTAATATTCATCTTTGTTGAATGAGGTTTCAAAACCTTCCAGGATAGGAAAATTTAATCCGACAGTATACGTGCCGATGGTGCGGTTGGTAGCATAAATCAGTACAGCTTTTTTATCATCTTGTTCGGAAGTAACTGCTATAGGCTGGGAGTGAACCAAGCTGGCAGAGCAAATAATAAAGTAAATTAAAATAGTTAAGTTTCGCATGTTAAGAGTGGGTAAAAGGTAATTTGATAGGGCAAAAGTACCTTTGATATGCGGATTTGCAAAGAGCGGCATCCAACTTTAATATATCGGAGAACAAGACCCGGGCTCTCCTTTTACTGCCGTGGAATGTCTTTTTTCAAAATCTTACCGGTAGCACTCAGGGGAAGTGCATCCATAAATTTTATTTTTCTTGGATATTTATAGTCTGCCATAGATGCCTGGGACCAGGCTATGAGTTCCTTGTCGGTAATGTTGACATGTTCCTTAATGACCACACAAGCCATGACTTCTTCTCCTAATCTTTCATCGGGTATACCTACGACGGCGACTGCAGAAACTGCTGGATGTCTTACCATTAACTCTTCTATTTCCCTCGGGAATACCTTATATCCTCCCCGGTTGATCATGTCTTTGGTCCTGTCAACGATAAAATAAAAGCCATCTTCATCTTTAACCGCCACATCGCCGGAATGCATCCACCCATTGCGTAAAGCTTCAGCGCTTGCCTGAGGTTTTTTGTAATAACCTTTCATGACATTATGCCCCCTGAAAATCAGTTCTCCCTTCTCCCCGGTAGGAACTTCCTGATCTTGTTCATCGACTAATCGTACATCCACTCCCCACACCGGTTTGCCAACAGATCCTTGTTTTCTGCCAAATTCAAACATATTAAAACAAACTACCGGTGCTCCTTCGGACATCCCATAGCCTTCATAAATTTTCACTTTAAAGCGGGTCTCGAAATCTTCCATCACTTTGACGGGCAATGAAGCTCCTCCGGATACACATATCCTTAAATTTTGAGCAATCAATTCATAATCAAATTTTGGATCCTGGCATTGTAATAAGGACCAATACATAGTAGGTACACCGGCAAAAACCGTAATGCGATGTTTCTGCATATGATCATACGTGGATACTGCATCAAAACGCGGCATCAATACCAGGGTAGTTCCAAAATAAATCCCTGCATTCAACAGCACAGTCATACCAAAAATGTGGAATAAGGGCAACACGATTAATAAACGATCATCTTTGTTCAGATCAAGGACGCCGGAAGACAAAATAGCATTATGCATCAGATTATTATGTGTGAGCTCAGCTCCTTTCGGATGCCCCGTCGTCCCGGAAGTATAGATGATCAAAGCGGTATCTTCTGCTGAGGACTGATAGGTGTCTGTGGTCCCAGACTGACCTGCAATAAAATCACCTAAAGTTTTTAAACCATAAATGGACGCTTTCATATCCATCTTAGGCATTATCATAAAAAAATGTTCACAATGAGATACTTCATGGAATGCAGCATGACCCATCTCACCCATAGGTAATACATCAGTACCAGTAAAACAGAAATAGGCTTTTGCGTCACTATCATTTAACAGGTAGCTGATTTCATCTTTTTTTAATAGAACGCTCAGAGGAACAGCAACTGCACCCGCTTTTAAAATTCCATAATAGATCATTGGAAAATACGGCAGATTAGGACAACTCATTGCTACCTTATCACCGGGTTGAATGCCCATATTTTGTAAGCCATTCGCTACTTGGTTAGCCACTGCATTGAGTTGCGTGTAAGTAATGGAAGTCTCACCAAATTGAATGGCAATATGATCAGGATATCGCCGGGCACTTTCCTGGAGAAGGGTAGAGAGATTAAGCATGGTTTGCTACTTGGTTAAAGTGTTTATTCTGACAAGATACCACCTCCAACTCAACATTCAAGTCTCAGTAGCTTAGAAATTTTCTCATTGGTAAATTTAATTCCATGGATAAAATAATAAGTGAATAGGGCAGTAAATATTTGTTGCACGTTGATACCAGTTACATTAATCCGTTATCCGCCTTACTATTGTTTCTTTATGAGGTGCCCACCGAATATGAATAGGAAAATGGCAAACGGAATATACGTGTTTACATAAGACAATGGAATGGCAAGAAGGATGGCAGCAATACCAAATGTGGAGTAATTGGCTGTGCGTTTGTTATCAGTCCAGAATATTGGATCGGTCAGGTCTTTAGCTTTTGCATACTTAAACACCAGCATGAAAAAAAAATTCATGATAAAATATGTAGAGCTAAGCAAGGCAACGGCAAATGAATCGTGATAATGTTTGCCTGCAAAAGCTGTAACAAAAGGGGCAAATGAAATAGATAAAATAAAAAGCATGTTGATCAGGACAAACCCCTTGGTGATTTTATTAATGTTTACAAACAATAAATGGTAATCAATCCAGAATCCTGCGATCAACATGAAGGAAGCAAGGTAAGATATGAAGTAGGGTAGGAGGGACCTGACCTGTTGGTAGGTAGATTCGTGATCCAGTTGATCTTCCGGTATCCTTATTTCAAGGACAAGAATAGTGAGGAGTATTGCGATGATGGCATCAATAAATGCCTCGAATCTTTTTTTATCGAATTCATATCGTACAGCCATAAAAATTTTCAGTGGTTAATCTAAAAAGATAAAAATAAAGAAAAACTGAAAATTTGGTATTGTTATACATTGGAACTGAGTCAAGATTTGGAGAAGTCATCCTTTGAATCAGTCCTGATCGATTTAGATAGTTAATTTCCATTTTTTTAGTTGTAGAATAAGCCAGGTTTAATATTTAATGTATTTTTCCAAAAAATAACCAACATGCCATCTACCGTTCCGGTCATAGAGCCAAAGCCTTCTTATCATTTTACAGGAAAACAATTATTGATGCTGGCAGTCGCCGCTTTAGGATATTTTGTAGATGTATATGATCTGTTGATATTTAGTGCTGAGCGAATCGAATCATTGCACTCTATTGGAATTGCCAAAGAAGATATGAAAGATATCGGCATTGAGATTCTAAACTTTCAGATGGCCGGACTTATCATCGGTGGATTCCTGTTTGGCATCCTTGCCGACAAAATAGGCCGGCTAAAGGTATTATTTGCAAGCATTCTGCTATACAGTCTGGCCAATATAGGCAATGCATTTATCACCAATGTCCCGGAATTTGCCATAGCCAGATTCTTAGCAGGTATTGGTTTAGCGGGAGAGTTAGGAGTGGCTTTGAGTTGGATCAGTGAAAGCCTGGATCGTAGACAAAGGACTTTTGCTACCATGATAGTTTCCGCCATCGGTTTGTTTGGAGGGATTGCAGCAGCTTTGGTTGGATCTATATTTTATTGGAAAACATCCTATATTATCGGAGGAGTATTAGGCCTGATCTTATTGTTATTGAGGATTAGTGTCAAGGAGAGTAAGATATTTATCACGAGCAAATTTAAAGACATCAAGAGAGGTGACCTGATAGAATTATTCGGAGCCAGAAAACAACTTTACAAATACATTCTATGCGTACTTGCCGGAGCACCGGCTGTCGTATTTATTAATTTGTACATCACTTTAACTCCTGAGTTCTGCCAGGCTTTTGGGATCACAGAAGAAGTTTCAGTAAGCAATGCCATTATGATTTACCTGATCGTCTTTGCTGTATCAGATATTTTTTGTGGGCTGTTAAGTAAGATGATGCGACAGCGTAAAGGCCCTTTACTGATATATGCTATCATTCAACTTGTAGCGGCAACTTATTTTCTTCTGATACCACCGGATACAGCGCAGGGATATTATTACCGCTGTGCTTTCCTCGGCTTTTCCTGTGGTTACTGGGGTGTATTAATCACCAATGCCGTCGAACAGTTTGGAACCAATATCCGTGCTACGGTAGCAACTTCTACACCAAACCTCATCAGGGGTTTAACCATCCCAGCAAGTTTGGTCTTTTCAGTATTGATAAAATCACAAGGACTGGTTAATAGCGGAGCGATCGTAGGATTTTCATTGATCATAATCAGTATTGTAAGTATTCTATTGCTTAAGGATAAATTTGAAAATAATTTGAATTTTACGGAAGTTTTTGAAGACTAAAGAGGATTGACGATTGACAATTGACGATTGACGATTGACGATTTTCTCCGAAATCCCTGCCTAGCCGGCAAGCAGGCATAATCCGATATCCGAAATAGCTTGACGATTGGCAATTTGAAAATTGAAGGTTGTTGTACCGATATCCGAAATACATGACTGACAATTTGATAATTGATGGTGTTCCCCAAATCCCTGCCTCGCAGGCTGGCAGGCAAAATCGAAAATCTGAAATAGGTTAATGAAGGAATGAAAAGCGAAAAATTGTTGAAGTGATGAATTGTTGAAGTGATGAAAGTGTTGAAGTGTTAAAGTGTTGAAGTGTTCCGTCTTTCCGTCTTTCGGACTTTCCGTCTTTTTCAGAGATAGCTAGCTCGATATCTTTAAGCCAGGTTAGAATATTATCGTCCATAAATAAGGACCTTTGACTTATCTATGTTCTCCCTGAGGAATGGATTTTTTATGGCTTTGTTTTCGAGAAGGTCAATGGAGCGTTTTAGGATTTTTTCAAGTTCAAATTTGAGTTGAAAGTAATTATCCGTATACTCAAGCGGATCGTCGGTATTGAAGTCTACCATTAAGTCCACGTCGCTATTCTCGGTAAATAGTTTTGAGTTAACCGAACCAAATGAGTACAAGCTTTTCACCTTGTAGAGCTCACACAGACGAAGAATTTGTTTTTTATAGGTTTCGATTAATCCCATGACGCAAAATTAACTGATTTTTTTTCCATTCTTTTTCCTGATGGATCTTAAGATGATTAAACAATACATGGACCAGGAGTCTGTCTTGTAAAAAAAGTACAGCTTTCACGATATGAGGATTTGTTCAAAGCCTAAATCTGAACTAAAATAAGATTACCATAAATTTTAGATTTTGACAAAAAACTAAAAATTAGACTAGTTTGCAGTGAAGCAATAATGCCTGGTCAATGATTCGAAGTTTCCAATTCCTGAGGCTGATGTTGGATCTTCCACGCCTTTTATAACCCTTATTTTTTTAATCGTAAAAACCTTGCCGCATTATTATAAAATATATTCTCCTTGTCTTGTTTGGTCAGGAACGTTAGACTATTCAGGAAACGAATAGATTTTTCTATTGCATAAGGCCATGTCATTTGATCAGATCCAAACATCACCCGGTCTAAATAACCTGCTTCTTTTACATTCCGGAGAAAATCCTTAATGGTTCGTTGTGTATTGGGTTCTACCCATAGCATCACGGCCAGATCGACATAAAGTTGTGGATAATATGCCATGAGTCTTATAGTCCGTTCCGGCCAGTCTTCACCTCCCGCATGCATCAGATAAATTCTAAGTTTGGGATACCTGACCAGGACATCTTCAATTAAATAGGGATCACCTAAGGCAAGTCTTGCTTTGGGTGACCACGAATAAGTTCCTCCCGGATCACCACCACCGGTATGAATAGCCACCGGAATATCATACCGCTCACAAATGCGTAAATAAGGTTGCCACACAGCATCGCTGAGTGTAGTCCCGCTATAATAAGCTCCAATCTCTCCAAAGACTTCTATTTTTTTGTCCTTGACCATTTGCTCAAACTTCACACTATCCATCCCATAATCCGTTGGTGCAAAAATCAAAATGCCCCGAATGATACGATGACTGCTGTCTTTGGCCACCCATTGCTCTACACTTTCAGGATTACCGCTGACCATTGCTTTTACTATATTCCATTTCTTAAA
>JBDTUE010000237.1:0-6556 GCA_040007895.1 Saprospiraceae bacterium
AAAAATCCACGATAACCAACCTCCATTAAAGCAGTTAATTCTTCTGATCCCTGCAATCCACTTTCTGAAATCCATATGGATTCTTTAGGCAGCATACTTGCAATATCCATTGACCGGTGAATACCAGTTTCAAAACTTTTCAAATTCCGGTTATTTATTCCCAACAGATCTACCGAGGGATTCCATTTTTCTAATTCTTCCGGGAAATGCAATTCCATCAATACTTCTAAGCCGATATCATGAGCCAATTGGGTATACTCCATTACTTGTTTCTTACTTAAACATTCTGCAATCAATAAAATCAGGTCAGCACCAATGGATTTAGCTTCTATGATTTGGTACGAATCAATGATGAACTCCTTTCGAAGAATAGGAATATTCAACTGAAATCTTGAATCAATTATATCCTGGTCCTTGCCACCAAAATATTTTTCATCGGTCAGGATCGAACATGCTGATGATCCGGCCATTTCATACGACTTCGTTATTGCCAGGACATCTGCATCTTTTCTAATTTCTCCTTTGGAAGGCGATCTTCTTTTAAATTCAGAGATAATGCCTGGTTCATTAGTCAATCTATTTTTTAAAGAATAGGTTTTTCTATTATAAAATGGTCTTTCTTTCAATTCAGTAACAGATACGCGTTGCTTACGAATTTCTACTTCATTTATTTTATTCTCTATGATTTCGTCCAATATGGTCATGCTGCAAGATCTATCAGGTTTTTAAAAGATGTAAATGCTTTTCCACTTAGGATACTTTCTTTTGCCTGCAGTACGGCATCCGGGAGAGATAATGTTGGTTCACAGATCTGAATAGCTATACCAGCATTGGCGCAAACTGCAGCTTGTTGTGCTTGTGTTCCTACTCCTTTCAATACCTGCATAAATATGGAAGCTGCATCATCCTTCGTATCTCCGCCATGAATATCTTCCGGCAATACTGAACTCAAACCGAGGTCTGATGCATTCAAGACCTGATCAGATAGTTGTGTTTTAATTTTAAAATCACCGGTCAGTGAGACTTCATCGTATCCATCTAATGAATGAATCACCGCAAATCGTTTACCCGGTTTTTGAAAAAAGATATAAGCGTACAATCTAGCAAGTTCAAGATTGAATACACCCGCCAATTGATACATAGGCTTTGATGGATTCACTAATGGGCCCAGCATATTAAAAAATGTTTTTATACCTAATTGTTTCCGGATTGGTGCAATAGCTTTCATAGCCGGATGAAATAACGGGGCGTGTAAAAAGCAAATATTACTTTTATCGAGTTGCCTTTTAAGCTGATCCACGTCATTGGTAAATTTATACCCTACAGTTTCCAATAAATCTGAAGATCCACATTTAGAGCTTACGCCATAATTACCATGTTTAGTGACTTTATATCCGGCTCCGGCTACAACAAATGACGCTAGTGTAGAAATATTGAATGTGTTTTTATTATCACCACCGGTTCCGCATAAATCTATCGTAGGAATTCCATCTAATTCTACAGGAATGCACAATTCGAGCATCGCTTCGGCAAAACCCTGTAATTCATGTTCCGAAATAGACCGCATTTGAAAAACGGTAATGAATGCAGACACCTGGGCATCATTATAAGCACCCTTCGAAATATTGATCAGGACATCTTTAGCTTCGGCCTTGCTAAGCTTTTTATGTTCGAAGAGATGGGTTAATATTTTTTTCATTGTTATGAGGTATGAGGTGTGAGGTGTGAGGTATCAGCTATGAGGTATGAGTTATGAGGAAAATTTCGCTCATTGCTCATACCTCGTACCTCCTACCTAAAATGTATTTTCAGTTAATTCTTTTTTATAACGCACTTCACTTTCTTTTAAAAAATTGGCTAAAATCTTTTTTCCGTCCGGTGTCAATACTGATTCCGGATGAAATTGTACCCCTTTGACATGAAATGATTTATGACTGGCAGCCATGATCATATCCATTTCATCCACTGCAGTGATTTGTAATACAGAAGGTAATGTCAGTCTATTCACTACCCATGAATGATATCGACCGGCCTGGAATGGATTGCTTAATCCTTTAAAAATAGTTTCAGCTGGATCTACAATCATCACCGGTGTATGGACACCATGGTAAACCTGATCAAGATTAATCAAATCACCACCAAATGCCACTCCCATCGCCTGAAGTCCAAGACATACCCCAAAAATTGATTTATGTGGTGCGTAAGTTCTGATGACATCCAGGATAATTCCACTGTCCTGAGGAAGACCAGGTCCGGGTGAAATAAATATACAATCGTAATCCTTTACGAAATCAACCGATACTTCGTCATTGCGAACCACTTTGATCACATGTCCGGTCAGCTCTCTGAGGTATTGAACCAGATTGTATGTAAAGGAATCATAATTATCGATCATTAATATTTTCATAGTATTCTATTTAAATGGATTCCGCTCTGGACATGGCTGTACGCAAAGCTCCTAATTTATTTTTTACTTCCTGCAGTTCACTTTCTTCTACACTGGATGCAACGATACCTGCTCCGGCCTGAAAATGCAATACATTGTCTTTACTTAAAAATGACCTTATCGTAATAGCATGGACTAATGATCCATCAAAACCCGCGAACCCAATAGAGCCACCATAAAAGTTCCTGGGTTCGGCTTCATAGGACTTTATTAATTCTATTGCCTTATATTTCGGTGCACCGGATAAGGTACCAGCAGGGAATGTATCACCAAATACTTTAAACATGTTGTATCCTTTAGTCAACGTTCCTTCTACATTTGATACCAGGTGAATCACATGAGAGAAATACTGAATCTCTTTTAATATTTTCACTTCTACCTGGTCTGAATGAATACCGAGATCATTGCGTGCAAGATCTACTAACATAATGTGTTCCGCATTTTCCTTTGGATCGACGGCAAGTTCTTTAGCCCGCTGACGATCTTGTTCGTCATTGCCAGTTCTCTTATAAGTACCTGCAATAGGATTAACTGTAGCTATCCCATTATGAATGACCAACTGTGATTCCGGTGATGATCCAAAAATTCGATAATTAGCCAGATCAAAATAAAATAAATAAGGCGATGGATTGACGGACCGCAAAGCCCTGTACACATTAAAATCATCTCCCGTAAATTTTTGTCTGAACCTTCGTGCAAATACAACCTGGAAGACATCTCCGATCTTACAATGATATTTTCCTTTGGTCACCAGGTCACGATATTCCTGATCTGTCAGAGAACTGGATTCTTCTCCATCTTTATTAAACTTAAAAGTCTGAATATGTTCGTTTGAAATCAATGTTTCGATATGGTCAAGATTGCTTTTACCAGGGGATAAATTGTTTTCCAATAAGTATAGTTCTTCTTTAAAATGATCTATGGCTAATACGTATTGATACAACGTAAACCGGGCATCAGGAATATCAACCGTTTCTTTAGCCTGATCAAACACCAGGGTATCAAAATATTGAACTGCTTCAAAATTAAAATGGCCAAATATTCCATTCGTTCGTTTATAAGCACCATCTCCATTAAGGTCAAACTGATCCATAAACGATTGAAGATACCTTGAAGCATCATGAGGATGCTGTGCCTGAAGCACCTCCGGTTCCTGTCCGGGATATTGTAAAGTCACCTTACCATGATGAATTGTTACAGAGGCAAGTTTGCCAAGACCAATATAAGAATGGCAATTTTCAATACTTCTGAAATCAGAACTTTCCAGCAACATAGATTCATCAAAATGATCTCTCAATTTGAGATACAGGTTGACCGGCGTCACTGTATCAGCAAGCTGTTTGCGGCAATGGACATAAATTTTTATTTTCTCCATAATTTTTTTTCATTAACTAAAAGCGGCTTGCCGGGTGAACCGACAAGCCGCTTTTGATTATTTATTTATCACAATAACTGGCTATTTCAGACCACCCGAACATCGAACAGAATGCCACCACCAATTATTGTTTATTGTTTTCATTTCAATTAATTCGTTGCAAATATAATGCCCTTTTTGAATTTTGGAAATTTTGTTGTAAAAAATAATTTTTTAATACTTTAATGAAGAATGATAAAATCAAATAAAAATTAGTTGATTTTATTGCATGATCATCCGGCTCACCATTTCTTTACAAAGTTGACCTTCGTCCGATACTTTGCTATTCACTCCCTTGGACTTAAGATCATATTCTCTTAAAAGAAAAAGGATATTTTCAAGTTGGTTCAGCGTATACTGCCTCAACGCATCTTTATATTCCTTCAGAAAAAAACTACTTTTCAATTGAAGAGCTGCCATTAAATCTTTGTCATTGGTATGTCCGCCTGATTTGGCTACATAGAGTTTACTAAAATAACCAAACAGTGAAGCTACCGTCATCACCATGGGATTCGATTTAGGATTTGCTTCGAAGTAATCAATGATCTGGTATATTTTTTTCTTATCCTTCATCCCAAGTGCTTTATGTAATTCAAATACATTGTACTCTTTATGGATACCTACGATGGGTTCTAAGTCCTGGGCGGTGACCGGTTGGTCCGGCAATGCGGATAATTTTATTTTATCCAGGTTTTGAGCAATGGCTCCAAGATCATTTCCTAAATATTCTGCAAGTAAATGAGCTGCATCTGGTAGTAACCTGACACCATGTTGTTTAGATTCATTCAGTATCCAACCTGGCAATTGATTATCATATAATTTTTTAGATTCAAAAATGATCCCGTTTTGTTTTAGCGCTTTAGCGGCTTTGGTCCGTTGATCTACTTTTTTATATTTATAACAAAGTACCAGCATCGTGGAGGGTACTGGTTTTTCAAAATAAGATTCTAATTCACTAAATGTCTTCATGTCCTGGGCTTCGCGGACGATGACCAGTCGCCAGTCCGACATCATTGGATATTGGCTGGCTTCATCGATTACTGTTTTATAATCCGTATCTCTTCCATAAAAAATTCTTTGATTAAAGACCTGTTCCGTTTCTGTTAATACCTGGTCTTGAATAAAACCGGAGATCTGATCGATAAAATAGGGCTCTTCACCATGTAATAAATACAAGGGTTTTCGTTGCCCTGTTTGTAACAAATGAATCAATTCTTCTGCTTCCATGAAATCAGGCTAAAGGTAAGGCCAAGAATTAATAGTATGGGATGGATTACAATATTTGATAATAAATAAAGGACTATTTTTACTCCTATTATATGTCCAGACCCCTGATACTTTTGACGAATGATGACGGATTATTTGCACCGGGCATTCGGGCGCTAGCTAATATCGCTTCTGATTTTGGTGAAGTAGTGATCGTTGCACCGGACAGTCCTCAATCCGGACAAGGACACGCGGTCACCCTTGAAAGACCTTTACGAATCAACCGCGCTCATACATTTGGCCTCACGGAAGCGTATGAATGCACCGGAACTCCTGTCGATTGTGTAAAACTTGCAAAACACCTGGTCTTGAAAGATCGTAAAGTAGATCTCTGTTTGTCAGGTATTAATCATGGTGCTAATTCATCTATCAATATCCTGTATTCCGGTACAATGTCCGCTGCCATGGAAGCATCCATCGAAGGAATAGATTCCATTGGTTTCTCATTGCTTGATTTTTCATTTGAAGCAGATTTTACCGCATCAGAAGATTATGTACGAGCGATCATTAAAAAAACTCTAGAACAGGGATTGCATCCTACCAGTTTATTAAATGTCAATATACCTAAACTCAAAAAAGAAGAATTAAAAGGTATCAAAGTCTGCAGGCAAGCCGAAGGAAGATGGATAGAAGAGTTCGTCGAAGGCAAAGATCCAAGAGGTCAAAAATATTATTGGCTCAGTGGCAAATTTGTCACGGAAGATGATCGTGAAGGTACAGATGAATGGGCATTAAAAAATGGTTACATATCCATCGTCCCCTCTGGTCACAATCTGACAAAACATGAGGCTATAGTACCTTTAAAATTTTTTGAACATGAATAGTCTTTTCATCCGGGTATTTAAAGAGGATAAATGGATTCATGGTTTGATCGTCGGATTATTTATTCCAGTCGTTCTTTTTGCCGGATTAATTTATTTATTTGAAAGTTTGGGATTAATGACGATGGATCAGGGTGACCAGACCATTCATATTTTGCGACCAAGAACACTTTCTTTAATCGCCCTATGCATCAATGCTCTTGTCATGCAGGTGTTCAAATCTTTACGCTGGGATCAAAGTATGAGAGGCCTTGCTGTTGCGACCTTTATTTGTGTAATACTTTGGTTGCTCAAATACAGCAAAGAGATCTTTTGATAAAATAGTGAACACCCAATGAAATTTTATCTCATCGCCGGAGAAGCTTCAGGAGATCTGCATGGATCACGATTGGTTGCACAACTCATCCATCAGGATCCCGGTGCTGAGATCCAGGCATGGGGAGGAGATCTAATGTCGGAAGCAGGAGCTAAGATCAAAAAACATTACAGGGAGCTTGCTTTTATGGGGTTTATAGAAGTCATTCAGAATATCACGACGATCTATAAAAATTTTGCCATTTGCAAAAAAGACATTCTTTCATTCCAACCCGATGCGTTGATTTTAATTGA
>JBDTUE010000238.1:0-6532 GCA_040007895.1 Saprospiraceae bacterium
ATGATATCGGCACTTATTTTTTTGAATGTATTATTTGTTATTTTTTTTTCAGATAGAAAGAACTTAAGACTTTCCCTCGAAACAGCTTCATATTCCGATTTGTTTTTAGTGTGGATATAACAGTTTAACAAAAGACCATAAGCGAAATTTCTGATTTCAGAATTTTTACTTTTTTCAATTGCATTGATCGATAAATTAATATAATTCGAATAGCTGATTTTGTCGCTATTAATATTGGTCAACAATTTAAGCCTCATAGCAAAATACTCATTGCTTGCTTGTCTCAATTGAGACTCTACCAGCAATTCCTGAAGTGACGTAGATGCAATGGTACTGTAATGAATGTATTTTTTTGAGTCCTGTGACAAGGAGCCATATTGTGAAGCTAATAATTTTGACAAAATGTGCCGTAAATCTAAAAAGTCATACTTAAAGGACATTTTCATGGCATCGTCCATCAATGACTCACCGAGTTGCTTCTCATTCGAACTAATCAGTACCCGCCCGATTAAAAGCAATTTTACTACCTCAGAATATGCAGCAAACCGGTCAGATAATCCTGCTTCTTTTAAGTCAACAAGTAATATAATATTGATTAGTTTGTTTTTTAACCTTTCTTTTACTTTTTTGAAAGCTGATAGGGTGGCTGGCCTGTTGCCATATAATTTATTGATTAACTCAGTTTCGTTTTTAACTGCTTTCCGTTCAATCAAATTGAACATATCTCTATATAAACTAATAGGATCATTTTCATCAGGTTCAAATAACTTTAGCTTTTTTGAAATTTTTGCCTGATTATATATTGAAATTAATTTGCTAATGTCATCCATATAAACAATTGATTATGAATATATTATGATAATATTATAGTACTTTATGTTCAAATAATGGTGTCAAATGTTGCACCAGTCTGTCCTTGTTTAGAGCTTTATTGCGATCTTATCTTTACAGCGCAATAAACCCCGAGTGGGGATATTAGATTATTTGATAAAAGAATATTCTCTTAACGTTTGTAAACAGTTTCATTCATATATATTTTATTTTAAGATACTACCAGGATAAGTTATTATTAATAAGTGTGTTATAAATTTTTAGATTCATATTTTTAAGTAAATATGATGTCATAATGTTTGATTTTATGCATAAGTAATAGCTCATTGCTCTTGTACTTTTGTGATCTAATCTACCATATATTATGAAACTTCTATTAATAATTTTAGCATTCCTAGGTATCGTTACTTCTGAACATGATAATTTTTAGTTTAATCAAATAAATTAGTCAAATGACTCAATTGGATCCAAATCACAAATTCATTGAAGCTTGGGGCATTATGGCCAGTAGCTGGGGCGTAAGTCGCTCTGAGTCACAGGTCTATGCTTTACTGTTGGTGAGAAATGAGGTAATGTCGTCCGAGGAAATCATGAAAGAATTGCATATGTCACGAGGTAATGCTCATGCTGTATTGCACACTCTGATGGATTATGAACTCGTATTCAAATCTCACAAATTAGGTGAAAGAAGAGAATATTTCAGAGCAGAGACTGACCTTTGGGTAGTCATGGACAAAATGATGAAGTACATGAAACGACGATCTCTCGATAGATTTGTAGAAATTGTGTCTGAGATTACGCCAGATCAGGAAATTAGTGCATCTTCAAGTCATTTGGAAAAATTAAAATCAAATATCAAGGGAATATCGACTGCATTTAATAGTGCATTTGAATATTTACCAGTTTTACAAAAAGAATTTGCATATTCATCTGCAAATCAAGGCCAAATCATTCAGCTCTCCAGGTAGAGCTATAAAATAAATTTGAGCAGGATCTCAACCTGCAGTGCCGGGATTTCCCGGCAGGTATTTATAAGGGTAATTTGATGTCCGGAGCTGGTTTACTCCGGATTTTTTATTTTAGGAATAACGTATCTAAACTTTTAATTCAGCCTTGAGATATTTAGCTGTAAGCCCGTTCTTAGATTTTGCAACCTGTTCAGGAGTACCTTCTGCGACAATCTTACCGCCATATTTCCCACCCTCAGGCCCCAGATCTATAATATGATCTGCAACTTTAATCACATCCAGATTATGCTCAATCACGAGGACGGTATTACCTCTTTCTACGAGGCGATTGAGAATTGCAATAAGATGCTGAATATCTTCAAAATGCAGCCCTGTAGTAGGTTCGTCCAGGATGTATAAAGTGTTACCACTATCCCGTTTAGACAGTTCTTCTGAAAGTTTTACACGTTGTGCTTCACCTCCGGAAAGGGTGGTAGCCTGTTGACCAAGGGAAATGTAACCCAAACCCACTTCATAAAGGGTTTTCATCCTCCTGTAGATATTGGGAATATGCTCAAAAAAATGCATAGCATCTTCAATCCGCATATCAAGAATCTGGGAGATGTTTTTTCCTTTATAAAGAATCTCAAGGGTCTCACGATTATATCTTCTTCCGAGGCAAGTTTCACATTCTACAAGTACATCGGGTAGGAAATTCATCTCTATTACGCGCATGCCCCCACCCTCACAGGTCTCACATCGACCACCTTTTACATTGAAAGAAAACCGACCGGCTTTATATCCTCTGATCATAGATTCAGGTAAACTGGTAAATATATTTCTGATATCCGTAAAAACACCCGTATAAGTAGCTGGATTCGATCTCGGAGTTCGACCAATCGGGGTTTGATCTATTTCTATGACCTTGTCTACATTATCGATGCCTTCCAGTTTTTTATATGGTAAAGGTTTTTGAAGACTCCCATAAAAATATTTGCGAAGTATGGGATAAAGGGTTTCATTGATCAAGCTACTCTTGCCACTACCACTGACCCCAGTCACACATATAAATGTGGCAAGCGGGATTTTCACATCCACATCCTTAAGATTATGACCAGTACAAGATGTAAGTGAAATAAATTTTCCATTGCCTTTTCTGCGTGCCTTAGGTACCTCAATGATCTTTTTTTCATTTAGATAATCTGCGGTCAAAGAATTCAACTTAAGAAAATCAGCCGGTTTACCATGAGCGACTAATTCTCCACCATGTGCTCCTGCACCTGGTCCGAGATCAATAAGATAGTCTGAAGCTTGCATGATCTCTTTGTCATGTTCCACGACGATTAAAGAATTGCCAATATCCCTTAGCTCTCGCAGTGCCTGTATAAGTCTTTGATTATCCCTGGCATGGAGTCCAATACTGGGTTCATCAAGAATATAAGTAACTCCTGTGAGTTGCGATCCTATTTGAGTCGCTAATCGTGTACGCTGAGATTCACCTCCGGATAATGAATTAGCTGATCGATTCATGCTCAGATAATCGAGCCCTACATGCAACAAAAATTTTAAACGTAGTCCAATTTCTTTAATCACATCTACACCAATTTGTTGTTGGCGTGCAGTCAATTTGCCAGGTAATTTTTCTAACCACACCGCTAGATCAGAAAGATCCATTTCCGCCAGTTCAGATATATTTTGACTTGCAATCTTAAAGTGCAAAGCTTCTTTTCTGAGCCTTGCTCCTTTACATTCAGGGCATTCAGATATTGTCATAAAATCTTCAGCCCATTGCCTTATTTTTTCACTCGTGCTATCTCTATGCCAACGGATAAGCATATTGAGCAAACCTTCACTGGCGATATTATAGACAAAATCATTCTGACTGTATGAAGTTTTAACATCAAAACTATCATCGCCGCCATGGAGTATCATGTCAAGTGCTTTCTTAGGAATTTTGTTTACAGGGGTACTAAAGGTAAATCCATGTTTTTTAGAAATAGCCCTCAACTGTTGAAAGGTCATATTTTCACGAACTTCACCCAAGGGCACTATTCCCATCTCGTTTATACTTTTGTCTGCATCGGGAATCACTTTATCCATGTCTACCTGGTGCATCTTACCTAATCCATCACAGGAAGGGCATGCGCCATATGGAGAATTAAAACTAAACGTATTGGGCGAAGGATCTTCATACGAAATACCATTCTCGGGATCCATAAGATTTTGGCTGTATGGTACTACAAGACCTTTTTCATTTTCTACCATCAAAAGACCATTCCCCATTTTCATAGTAAGCTGAACGGACGATGCTAACCGGTCCCTTTTACTTGTAGACACCTGGATACGGTCGATTACGACTTCTATATCATGAACTTTATAGCGGTCCACCTGCATTCCAGGCCTTAAATCCATGGTTTGACCATCTACTCGTACTTTGGAATAACCTTGTTTTCTGGCTTGCTCAAAAATCTCCCTGTAGTGACCTTTCCTTCCCCGGATTACAGGTGAGAGTAAAACTATTTTCTGATCCTGGTAGACTGAAAGGATATGGTCTATCACCTGGGCTTCGCTATATCTGACCATTTTTTTGCCACTGGCATAACTATACGCATCTGCTGTCCTTGCAAATAATAGCCGGAAAAGATCATAGATCTCCGTGATGGTGCCTACAGTCGATCTTGGATTCCATCCGCTTGTCTTTTGTTCTATGGAAATGACTGGGCTTAACCCTGTAATCAGCTCGACATCAGGCCGTTCCATATTGCCAATAAACTGCCTGGCATAAGAAGAAAAAGTTTCCATATACCTCCTTTGGCCTTCAGCATAAATCGTATCAAAAGCCAACGAGGACTTTCCACTGCCGCTCAGACCTGTGATTACAACCAACTGATTGCGTGGTATCCGAATATCGATATTCTTGAGATTGTGTTCACGTGCGCCGATGACTTCTATATATTCTTCTTCCTGATCCAGCGGACTTTTATTTGACATGACCCGCAAAAATAGGGTTAATATGGAATTGAGGAAGGGTTGAATTAAAGATTTATCTTGTTGATTTCAAACATTTATTAGGATGTATTTCAAACTTTTTTGATAAACAAACTTTTTAGTAAATAATCGGCGTTATTTCCAATCACAAAGAATGGTTTCCAAAGTGATGCAGACAATTTGACTTTCTTCTTTATTTACCACTGTATAATTCCTTGCCTCCAATATAAGTCTTAAGAATCCGCGTTCCCAATATCGATGAATCCGGGCAATGAATTAGATCATTTGAAAGCAAGACAAAATCTGCCCATTTGCCAGTGGTGATAGAACCTTTAATATTCTCTTCAAAAGCTGAGTATGCACAAGCCATGGTATAAGAATATACCCCTTCTTCTCTGGTCATTTTTTGCTCAGGGAAAAAAACCATTCCATTATCGGCTCTTGTTCGGGTTACCGTTGCATAATAACATTCGATCGGATTTACATCTTCAACAGGCACATCGGTTCCATTTGTAACTACAGCGCCAGTATTTAACAAACTTCTCCAGGCATATGCACCTGTGCGTGCCCTGAACTCACCCAATCGTTTAACCACAAATGGTGCATCACTTGTACAGTGAATACCCTGCATAGCCGCGATCACCCCCATTTTACCAAATCTTGGTATATCAATCGTATCAATATGTTGGCTATGTTCTATGCGCCATCTTAGATCTTTTTTTTCAGGATGTTCATTGAAATGTGATTGCATGATATCGAGCACTTCACGGTTTGCTCGATCACCGATGGCATGGACACAAAGCTGTAGTCCGTGTTTCATACATATATCAGCCACTGCATTGATCTCACTAATCGGAGTAGTATTCTGACCATAGAATTTATCTTCCCTGTCATTATAAGGCGCTAATAACCATGCTCCATAAGAACCAAGAGCTCCGTCCACATAAGTTTTAATACCTCTCACAGTCAAATGATCTTTGCTTAATCCAATCCATGGATATGAATCTAATTCACCATGGCTCATTTCTTTAGATGGAAGACCTAACATAGACCATAACCGGATCTTAAGTGAATCCTTCTCCGCAAGGTTTTTAAACCATTCCATTTCCTGAAATGTACTTCCTGCATCCTGAAACGAAGTCACCCCGTTTTTTAAACACTCCTGTTGTGCTAATTCTATACCCTGATGCCAAATACGTTTTAATTCTTCAGGAGGTCTCGTATGGAGAAATGCATTGTACGCCTGACCTACGATTTGTTGGGCTGTTTCCTCAAACATACCTATAGGATTTCCCTGGTCATCCCGGACTATAGATCCTCCTTTAGGGTCAGGAGTCTCTTTAGTAAGTCCACTTAATTCCATTGCTTTTTTGTTAGCAAAAGTGCCATGACCACTCGCATGTCTAAGCAAAACAGGATTGTCCGGAGATATGGCCGATAAAGCATCATGCAATGGATACCCATGGACACTTGCAAATAAAGGTTGAGTCCATTTTTCCTGATGCCAACCGCGACCTATAATCCATTCGCCCGGTTTGCTGACTTTGACTTTTGCTTCTACCATAGCTACAATTTCATCCCAACTTTTACTTTTAATAAAATTCAGATTCATTAGACCACCACCTAGTTCAGGGAGGTGACCATGTCCATCTATGAATCCGGGCATTAAAAATTTGCCTTCGGCATCTACCATTTGAGTTGTTTGAGATTTATACTTATCTACTCCGGCGTCATCACCGACATAGATAAATTTACCAGCCCGAATA
>JBDTUE010000239.1:0-6521 GCA_040007895.1 Saprospiraceae bacterium
GGAAGAACGTAAGTGTAATCAATTCATATCTCCCGAAACAATCTATAATAGGTACCATCATACCTTACAAACAAACCGTACTTCCGTTCCTGACTTGACTGACTCGATTTCCATGGTCCCGCCAATTTCCGATATACGATCTTTCATGTTTGTCAATCCGTTTCCAGTCCAGTTTCTTTCTGTTATAGCGATACCTTTTCCATCGTCTTTGATGAGAAGAGTTGTGGTTGTATCCTGATCGGTATTGATAAATACATCCACCGTTGATGGATTAGCATGTTTAATCGCATTGTTAACGCCTTCTTTCATGCAGAGATAAAGGTTTTTCCGCTGAATTCTATTCAAACGAATATTGGTGCTGGGTATAATATGAAGCGGCGTTGTGCGTATGTAAATCAATTTGATATACATCCCCGAGATTATCAATAGCAAACAGGGACTTTCCATCGCTGGCCAAAGCTCTGGTAGTATTCTTTGTCGCGATATGGTATGGATTATAAAAGAAGCGGCCTTCTTATTTAGGAAGTCCGCTTCTTCTGCTATTTCAGTTGAGTGATTTTAAAACCTTTGTCTAGCTGTAATGCCTGAATGCATACACTCATTGTTTGATGATCTTAAACACCCTTGATTGCTGCTTTTCATTGTAAAAACGCAAAAAATAAATTCCTTCAAGTAATGTGCCTACTTCAATCGTTTCATGATTTCCCGAAAGCTTACCAGAGAGTATATTTTTTCCATCAGCGCCAGTCATGCTGTAATTAATGGCACGTATATCGTCTTCTTTTGAAACTTCTACGGATAGCTGATGTAAAACAGGATTGGGGTAAACGGAGATGTCACTTACCATGTAGTCTTCATCAATACCTACAACCTGACTGATTTCATAGGGCTGTTGTAATCCTGGTGTAATGGTGGCATCTGCAGATTGAGTAGGCAATACGAATATCTGGCCAAGTGAAAAGGTGAGAGATCCTTCGGCATTTACAATGCCCCCACCACCGGATACCGCTCCGTGTTGCGCCTTTAAAAAGCCCATATTGCTAAATAGCAGGAATGCAATTAATCTTATTTTCATGATGTGATTTCTTTTATTTTATTTAAAATATTACATATTATGACAAGCTTCCAAACATGCTGCTTGCAATTCAGGCGCCTTTTCATAACATTTATAAATGCAATCTCTTTGTAGATTGGACCGCTAAATCCA
The DNA here is from genome assembly GCA_040007895.1 of Saprospiraceae bacterium. Taxonomy (GTDB): domain Bacteria; phylum Bacteroidota; class Bacteroidia; order Chitinophagales; family Saprospiraceae; genus JADJLQ01. The sequence continues at coordinate 1,208 of JBDTUE010000239.1, forward strand.
GGAATTATCTTCCATTCTGGTATCCGGAACTTCACTGTAAATGAATAATGCAAAATTCTCCTGGCCTTTTGCATTAGTTTTTTCTGGTCGCGAGGTTGTAACATGGACCACGCCAACAGAACTTCGATTCAAATGACCAAAATCACATAATAAGTAACCGGAGCATTGATGGCATGGTATCTTAGATATATTTGTGCCGATAGAGTCTTGTATAGCTGCATTGAATTCTAAAACATTGGTCTCTCCTGGTAATAAAACAATGCATTTTGCACCTTGCGCATCGTTGTTTGAGTCATTTTTAATCCTAGCTGTTAGCTTGAACGTTCCATTGGATACATCTTCTGTCACTGACGTCTCCGTAGCAATTATTTGCAGATCGGCATAGTTTACTCCAGCAGTAGAACTCACATTAGAAACCGGCTTATCGCTTGCACTGGTGCAACACACAGCACCCTCATTCTTTTTATCCTTGCAACAATCCTTCGATGTGCAAGCGAAGTGAAGCATCAATAGGCTGAATAATGTTATATAAATATTTTTACGGGTTTTCATTTTAAAATATTTTAATGTAATTAATTATTCAATTTATTTTTTCTCTTTGAGCAACTTGACTTCCTTCTGCAAAGCTTCAATCATTACCTGTTGTTCCTGGATTGCTTTGGTGAGGACGGGAATGAGCTCGGTGTAGGTGACGCTGAGCATTTCTTTGTCTTCAATACCATGAACGACTGTAGGTATCACCTTTTTTAAATCTTGTGCAACATACCCCAACTGAGTGGTCTTAATATTGTCACCTTTTAAACTATACGATACAGGTTTTATTTTTAGAACTTCTTTTAATCCAAAATCGATTGGTTTAATATTTTCCTTAAGACGGTAATCAGAGCTCACATCAACAGCAGTATTAGTATATAGCTTCCGCCACCTAATTGATGATGTTCCCAGATCATTTGAATTTGTTGCGTCTGGTAACCAATTACCATCACATGTTAATGCAGACCCAGAAATTCCAATAGTATTTAACGTAGGGCCCAAACTTATTTTATCCATATAAATGGTACCCCATCTTGTGAGAGGAGCACCTATATTATATGTGGAATTAGTTGTAGGTATAAAATTGCCTTCGTGTTTAGCATTAAATATAGTATTGACATAAAGATTATCCCATTCGGCAGTTGTACTTCCGAGATCTACATCACCATTAGTCGTAGGTAAGAAGTCACCTTCATGTTTAGCGCCTGCGATAGTATTTACAAATATTTTTCTAAATCTTAAACCACTTCCTCCTACGTCGAATGCATCATTTACATCAGGATCAAAATGACTATTAATGTAAATTCTTGTGGATCCACCATCGTAAATTTTCTCAGTATTGCCTAGATTTATATTTCCGTTTAGGAAAAGATTATTCCATTTGGCAGTGGAGCTTCCGAGATTTACAGTTCCATTAGTGGTAGGTAACCAATCGCCTTCGAGTTTTGCGTTGAATATAGTACTCACATAAAGTTGATTCCACCTGTTCGCAGGTCTTCCCAAGTCTTTGAATTCGTCCTCTGGAAATAAATGATCTTTAACAATAATTCCATCTCCGTCAGAATTGATGGTATTGGTATAAGTCTCATTAGTATAAACTACATTTCCAATTATGTGATCCCAAGACTTTTGATAACTTCCAAGATTAAAATTATTATTAGTTGCAGGCAAAATATGGCCTTCAATTTCCAATCCGTCAGTCCCATTATTTCTCAATCTTGTACCACCCGGAAGATAAGACCAATGCAATGGAAGATTGACGCTTCCTCCTCCATTTGAAAGATTTAAAGTGCCTTGATTGGCACCACTCAAAGATAATTCCTGGATTTCATTGGTAGGACTGGCATCGAGTGCATTGATCAAATAGTTTAAAGGACCATTCGAGGTGGTTATTACTTGAATACCATTTCCTTGCTGAACGTTTACCGGTTTTCTTATTACCCAGTTGTTTGTGTTTCCATCAAAGATAAAAGCATCATTGTTGGTAGCTCCTTGTTCGGTCAATTTAGCCGGTGTCACTCCACCATCCGCAATCTTTAATGGATTGGACGGAGTGCCATTTCCCGACAAGGTAATTCCGTCAGACATTGCAGTCTGTGTTCCCCAATTATCTCCACCTCCACTAGTTGGTAAAGTCACGGAACCACCATTTTGAGATAGGGTGAGTACCGTACCGGAAAGCGTGATTTGTTGCAATTCATTTGCCGCATTGTTGTCATTGTCTCCGGTATTGGTGATGACATTATTATTCAGACTGATGCCATTTCCCTCCGTGTAGGTAGTACCTGTCGGTAAGGTTACCGTATTGGCTCCTGTGAGTTTGAGTTGGTTTCCGGCAATTTCGAGTTGTTGTATTTCATTAGTATTGCTTACATCTCCTGTGTTGGAGATTACGTTGTTGGCATCGATTGAGATACCTGTGCCTGGTGTGTACGTAGGCCCACTTCCGCCACCGGCATTATCATTAGCTGCCACCCATGTCGATCCATTCCACTTCAGGATTTGACCGGGTTGAATATTTTCAACGTTTACGTCTGTGAGATCGGCCATTTTGAGGGCAGGGACGTTTTCCACATTTTTAGCGAGTAAAGCATACGGAATAGATAGAAGTTGGGAAGTGACGGATAGGCTGTAGGTAGCTCCGCCGTTCTGGTCTGTTTCTGTTTTGATAAAGAAAGGTCCGGTGGCCCAGTTGATATCAGAAAAACTACCCAGGATGGAAAGTCCACCACCGACCTCAATAGTCACTAAACCGTTGGTATTGGTCATCGGAAAAAACCTTTCGATAAACACAGGAGTTCCGGATTCAGAACCCTGAAGAACCGATAGCTGCATACCGATATTTTTATCTTTCATAAGCTGTCCTGCAGCATCGTGTACGACCGCCTGATAGGACATTTTTTGTGGGGCTTGGGCCCATACGATTGCTGTGAAAAATAATGCTGCTGCCAGAGAGAATATTTTTTTCATAGTGTTTAGTTTTAAATATTAGGACAAGTTGTTGAACAGATATTCAATTCATATTTCATAAATATCACCATTAACCAAATTCAAAAACAAAACTAAACTCGGACTTGCATGGATGAAATAGGGCTTTAGTCTTAGCAACCCCGGAGAATAAGTATTCATGACAAAAACCAGGCTGAAGGTCCCATTGGAATGCGCTCATCACTTGTACTTATCATTCCGAAATGGAAATACGGTTCTAAAAAAGTTCTGTTCTTTCATTCAAATTATGGTGGTTCTCAGACGCTTTGTATCGCATGACATGATAGCAGGAATGTATTTTATAATTGTACAAACACCATCAAATACCTATTCAGGAAAGTGGATTAAAGCAGAATAATTTATTTTCTGGTTCACTTTAATTGCCCCATAATCTGGACAACTCTATTTTTTTTGATGCATATGGAAAAGGATGATGGTCGTAGAGACGCGATTTATGGTATCTCATGATTACGGGCCTTCTGTACGAGGGAGACGCGATAAATCGCGTCTCTACGACCATTCGACATCAATGTGTTAAACGCATATCTGCGTTGTCCAACATCGTTGATTCGGAGAAATGATTTATCTGCCTCTATGACCATTCAACCATCATATTTCTTTTTGTTTTAAACACTCTTAGCTCTGATTACGTTTATGCATGTAGGCTCGCTCCTTTGCCACCATACGCTAATGTTGAATTTACGACGAGACCTGTTTTATCCTCCTTCAATTCCTTTTCTCAAATCTATTATCCTGATTCTTCTTGTCTCAGGTATTGCCTTTTATGGAAAAGCCCAACCCGGTCATCTGTCCAATAAGGAAATTCGCACAGAAAGAATTGATTCTATTTTTTCAAAAGCTGAATCAGATTCCCTCGATACAAAAGGCATCCTCAGGTATGATTATTACTTCAGCAATGTCACCCCCGGGCAATTAACTAAAATGAGTAAGAAATTTGAAAAGGACTCATTCGAAGCGATCATACTTGAGACAAAAACTGGAAAGGAGTGGCGTATGGTCGTTATGAAAAATGAAATTCATTCCAGGCAAAGTATACTCAGGACAGATAAAAGAATGAAATCACTTGCATATCTATTTATCATCGATCGTTATGAAGGATTTACCATCGCAAAGCCTATTGTAAATCCTTTAAAAGTACCTGAAGCATCATTTAATTCTTTCATTAAATCTCTTGACAATGAAGCTTTATTCACTTCTGCAAATTACCTGATCAGTCATGGCGCTTATGATCGGTCTATGTTGGCCTTTGAGGAAAGCATCAACAGACATTTCAAAGAAGATACGTCTCAATTCCAAATGGGAAATGCCTTAATAGCCAAAAATAAATTAGTAAAAGGAATTGAACGATGGGAATCCGCAAGAAATCTCAACCCAAAGTATCTGGATGCCTATCTGAAACTTGGAAAAATATTTTATGAAAATTCACATTACAACAGAGCCCTTTACAATTTTGAAAAAGCAGATGCACTCGACCCGGACAATGATCAAATACTTTATCAGCTTGCTGAAACACTATATAAACTTGGGCGATACAACGCTTCTTATCAATATGCCGATCGTGCAGTTAGGCTTAATCGCAAAAATGTATTTGCTAAAAGTATGCGAGATATCCTCGACCAGCCAGATATCAAGAAATTAAGGAAACAGTTTCCAGAAATGTAAAAGATCAATTGATCGGGTGATCTGTTAAATTAGGAAGAAATTTTTGTTTTTTTAATGGTGTGGAATATTTAATTTAGATAAACCAAACCATTGAAAACATGAAACAGGAAGAATTTAATGAGCTATTCAGGCGACGCACTAAAAATTTGGCCCTAGCAATTATTAAAATTACCGCGCCAATAAAGTATTCAGATGCCCTGGGTATAATTCGAAAGCAAGTGATTCGGGCCTCAACTTCTGTGGCTTCCAATTTCAGAGCAGTATGCAGATCAAGATCTGATAGAGAGAAATTTTCTAAACTTTGCATTGTCGTAGAAGAAGCTGATGAAACTCCTTTTTGGATTGAAATGCTTGTTGAAGCAGAGTTTATCATAATAGGAGAAGTATCAGATATTGCCCAGGAAGCTGATGAAATCTTAAAGGTGATGTCAGCTTATAAAAAGCGATTGGATGACGATCTATCTAAATTGTAGTATTTCACCTCAATACAGATAACACGATTACAGATCACTCAATCGAAGATCACTGATCACTGATCACTCGATCACTTGATCACTTGATCACCCGATTCTCATCACCATCCCCGATAGCTCGGAGGCACGACATCATT
>JBDTUE010000240.1:0-6499 GCA_040007895.1 Saprospiraceae bacterium
CTATGATATTGATGCCTTGTATCGTAAAGTCGATAAGAAAATGGACACTATCCGTTTCTGTGAATTATTAGGGATCGACAGAGCCACCTTTATTTCTGAATTAAATAAGGATTGGGCCAGTAAACAATATTCTAAAAACAAACCATTTCCGTTTATCAAGAGAGTACCGGTCACCCAGTTTGCAAAGTTTCAGGAAATGATCCATGAATTTCCGGGCTTTTCAGCGACACTAAGATACATCCGTGGTTATCCAAGACCTATCGCATCGCACGCTATGGGATATATCAGCGAGGTAGATCCGAATGAAATTGAACGCTCTGGTGGTACATATGAACGGGGCGATTATAAAGGTACCAGTGGATTGGAAAGAGTTTATGAAAATGAACTAAAAGGGATTAAAGGTTGGAAATATTTGCTTAAAGATAATGTAGGTGTCACTGTGGGATCTTATCAGAATGGAGCCCAGGACTCCATGGCAACCAGCGGAAAAGAACTTATGGTTTCCCTTGATGCAGACCTTCAGGAATATGCTGAAAAACTAATGCAAAACAAACTGGGATCCGTAGTGGCTATCGAGCCTTCTACCGGTGAGATTCTTGCTTTGGTAAGCGCACCTACCTATGATCCTAATTTGTTGACTGTTGACAGGGATAGAGGTAAATATTACACGGCTTTATCGCAGGATACATTAAAGCCTTTGTTTGACAGGGCAGTCTCTGCTCAATATCCTCCCGGATCAATCTTTAAAACGGTGGTGGCCCTTGCAGGTTTGCAAATGGGTGTGATCAACCCCAATACCGGCACTCATTGCAGTGGTTCGTATACACTGGGTCGTGTATACAAATGTGCTCACGTGCATGGCAACATTCCCAACCTTCAGGAAGCAATTGGCCATTCCTGCAACGTATATTTTTATCAGAAGATCCAGGATATAATGAATAAATATGGATCAGACAATCCGGGTCAGGGACTGGATGAATTTGCAGAATATATGAGGCAATTTGGATTGGGCCGGACTATGGGCATGGATTATATTAATGAACTTACCGGGACTATCCCGACCAATGCTTATTATACCAGATTATATAAAACGAAAGACTGGAAAGCAGCCTATGAGATCTCTATCGGTATTGGTCAGGGGGTGATACAATTAACGCCAGTCCAGATGGCCAATCTTTGTGCGGCAATTGGTAATCGGGGTTATTGGTATACGCCCCATTTCTATAAAGGCATTATAGACGGTCAGAAATTATATACCAATGATAAATTCTCTGCAAAACATGTCATTAATATAGATAAAGACAATTTTGAAATTGTAGTGGACGGCATGTCCAGAGCTGTGACTTCAGGTACAGCCCGTGTAGCCGCGATTAAGGATGTTGAAGTTTGTGGCAAAACCGGGACAGCTCAAAATCCTCATGGAGAAGATCATTCTGTATTCTGTGCATTTGCACCTAAAATAAATCCCAAAATAGCTATAGCTGTAATTGTAGAAAATTCGGGTTTTGGCGCTACGTACGCAGCACCTATAGCAAGCTTACTCATGGAGAAATACATTAAAGGAAGTATAGACTCTTCCCGGCTTTGGTTAGAAAAACGAACCATGGAGCAGGACTTGATTCATAAAGGATTCATTGCTTCTGCTAAACCCTGAAAGTTCCTCCTATGAAAATATCATGCATCGTAGCTATCGATCAGAATTTTGTTATTGGAGCTAAAGGACTTATTCCGTGGTATTTGCCGGCTGATTTGAAATATTTTCGAAAAACGACTACACCTCATCATGTCATCATGGGAAGACAGACGTATGAAAGTATTGGCAAACCCTTGCCTCATCGCATTAATATTGTCATTACCCGGGATCCATATTATTTGAGTACGGGTTGCCTTATAGCACATTCTATTGCTGAAGCATTGTCTATTGCTGGAGACCATGGGGAGACAGAAGCTTTTATTATAGGAGGTGCACAGATATATCAGGAGAGCCAGGCATTATGGGATCGTATTTATTTGACTAGGGTAAACCTCCAGGTCGCTGAAGCCGATGCCTATTTTCCTGTTATAAATAATCAAGAATGGAACCTGTTTTCTTCAGAATCGCATCCATCGGATGATAAGAACAAATGGGATTATTCCTTTGAAACCTACGATAGGGTGGTACAGTAAAATGTAATTTTACACATTCCAGATTTTCAAAAGTGCATTATGAAGAAAATAAAACTTTCCTCCATTCGGAAATCCTATGTAAAAAATACGTTGGTTGAGGACCTCCTGGCAACGGATCCATACCTTCAGTTTAATCAATGGTTTCATGATTATATAGCATCTGATCCTTTGGAACCAACGGCAATGACCTTAGCTACCTCGACACCAGATGGCAGACCATCAGCAAGAACAGTGTTGTTGAAAGGATATGATAAGGAACAAGGATTTTTATTTTATACGAATTATGCAAGCAGAAAAGGAATTGAAATAAAAGCCAATCCACGAGGAGCTTTACTTTTTTTCTGGCCAGCGAGGGAACAGCAAATACGGGTGGAGGGTAAAATAAAAAAGACATCCAAAAGTTTGTCAGAAGAATATTTCCAATCTCGTCCCAGGGCAAGTCAGCTTGGCGCCTGGACCTCTGAACAAAGTACAGAGATACCCAATAGAAATTATCTTGACCAGGTATTAAATCAAATGGAAACTTTTTTTAAAGATCAGGCCTTGTTACCTCTTCCACCATTCTGGGGAGGATATAGTTTAATGCCTACTTATTTCGAATTTTGGCAAGGAAGGCCAGATCGTTTACACGACAGGATTATATACTCTTTGAAAAGAGGGAAGTGGGTTATTTCAAGACTGGCGCCATAATGCCTCGTTTCTAAGACGATGAATACCCGGTGGATTTATAGTTTTAATAAGGTCTTATCAATAGTAATTGAATTGAACAAAGGCAAAACTTAAAACTTGTAGAGCAGTCATGAATTAAAAATTTATTCCAGATAAATGATATTCATGCTAAAGCCTGGAGTTTACCTATTTCTGCAGCTCACTGCCTTTCAAACCTGGTATAATCCTCAGAGCATTTTTGTAATAAACTTTTTTCAGTACGTCATCACTGAGTTGCATTCCATACATTTTCCAGAAAGCATGATATCGTTTATGATACGGAAAATATTCGTCAGCGGTTTCCAACACCCGGAAATAAGTTGGATATTCTTCTACTACATAAGAGTCTTTGCCAAATAAAATCCGGTCCTGATACTTTGTAAAGAATGCATTTGCAGCTCTGGGTTGTCTGCCTAGTTCAGCGATCACGGCACCTATCTCTACATTCATATTAGGCATTGCTTCCAGTAATTCAGATAGTTTAGATAAATTATTCGGATACCATCCCATATGAGCGACGATGAATGTCGTTCCTTTATTTTTCTTTATAATGTTGAGTTGTTCATTCATGATTTGCTCCCAGCTTGCTTCAAAGCCGAGACGCGACCTTCCACCGTGAGATTTTAATTCGAGCCATCGCTCATTATTTTCATCCATGGGTTGCCAAAAGGATGCAGGATCTCCGGAATGAATAAGGATAGGTATGCCGAGTCTTCCACAGGCGGCCCATACCGGGTCAATACGTGGATCATCTATCCGGATTCTTTTTCCTTTGCTGTCTTTATCATCCATGCCCTGGCTTTTGTAGATCTTTAATCCCCTGGCACCATTTTTCACATCATTTTCAAGAGCCTTTACGGTATTTTCAGCCCAATCGCTATCATCGATACTGCGAATATTAATATTGGCAAATACTACATATCTGCCCGGAAAATAAGCTTTGGCACTATCCACCTGACTTTTCAGATTTTCTCCGGTACCGCCACTGAGATTCACAATGATCTGCATATTCATGGCATTCATCTCATTCTTTAGTTTGAGAAGATACGCTTTATCTACACCTCTGAAATGATGACTGTGTACGTCAATAAATGGAAATTTAGCAGAAGTTAATTTATGTTCAGGAACCACCAGGGTTGACGGGGGATCATATTTTTCAAAATCCATAATCGCATCTTTTTTGTCTGAATTGGTTTGAGCAAAAATCAGGACAGGCAATAGCAGGATAGCGGCCAGACAGGATAAGGTTCTTTTCATTAAATAGTTATTATTTTGCTGCGAAGATAAGTGGATAATACCAATGGAAATGAGTCTTACAGAAATGGTTGCAAAAGAACATAGTAAAGCACAAATGTTGCGGATCATGGATTGGATTGGTGAGGATAAAAAAAGATTTGATGAATTGGTACATCTGTTTATGTCCGGTGAATCTATGATTAGTCAACGAGCCGGATATCCATTGAGTAATATTGCAATCCGGTATCCCGATTGGATTACTTCTCATCTTAAAAAAATAATTGTTTATGCCCAAAAGCCAGGTCTGCATAATGCTATTCGCAGAAACACCATGCGTATCCTTGAACATGTCCCTATTCCTAAAAAATTACAGGGCACCGTACTGACTATGTGTTTTGATTTTATTGCTGACCCCGTTGAAAAAGTTGCTATTAAAGCTTTTTCACTCACTGTATTGGAGCATATGATGGATACATATCCTGAGATAGGGTCTGAGATAAAAGATATTATAGAAGATCAGTGGGCACAGCAGACTCCAGCGTTCCGGGTCAGGGCAAAAAAAGTATTGAATAAAATAAAAAAAGCATAAACACTACCACGGACTAAGGGGCAGGTATTATAGGCCCAGAACCAGCTAATAATAAATTACCTTGCCGCGATTTTTAAACAACTCGATTTTTTATGAATTCTATTTCTACGATTATTCGCTCCCGCAGAGCATACTTTCCCAAAATGTATTCAGATCTTCCGGTATCGGAAGTTATCATCCAGGAAATACTCGAAAATGCCAACTGGGCTCCTACACATAAACGCACAGAACCCTGGCGATTCAAAGTATTCCATTCAATGGAAGCCCGTCAAAAACTGGTAGATTTTATTGCAGCTGATTTCAAAGCCAATACATCTCCTGAATTGTTTTCAGAATTTAAAATGAAGGATGTCTCCGAAAAACCATTAGTAGCCGGGTGTACCATAGCCATTTGTATGCAGCGGGATCCGGCTCAATCTCTTCCAGAATGGGAAGAAATTGCAGCTGTAGCATGTGCTGTTCAGAATATGTGGCTTACCTGCACGGCCTATCAATTAGGTTCTTATTGGGCTACACCTGGTTTCATAAGCAGGTTGGGACCCATCCTGGAACTTGGTGAAGGCGAACGCTGTATTGGTTTATTTTATATTGGTCAACTCAAAGAGGGTTCCATTGCCCCTGCATTGAGAAAACCCATTGAACAAAAAGTAAAATATTTTTAAAATCAAAAAAGACGGCGGATTTAAACCTTGAATTAAAATTTCAATTTATTTATCCGCTTATAGTTTGTTTTGATAGCATCCAGAGAAGTGGTCCGGTACGCTTCTTGTTCCACTATAAAATATTCAGCACCTACATTTTTAGTTTCTTTGAATATTTTATTAAAGTCAATAGTACCATCGCCGATTTCAATGCTCTCTCGTTTTTCAGTATTGGCCATGTCTTTGATATGATAAAGAGCAAATCTTCCTGGGTTATTTTTAATTAATGCTATCGGATCTTGTTTTCCAAATACGACCCAATACAGATCTAATTCCAGCTTCACGATTTTGGGATCCGTCTCTTTAAGGAAGATATTCATCATATTGGTATCCCCGATAGGATCAAACTCAAACGCATGATTGTGATAGCCAAATTGTAATCCCCTGTTTTTTGCTTCCATACCGGCTTTATTGAAAAGCTCTGCTATACGCATGGCATTGTCTTTATCATTTCTGAACGCCGGTTGTATGAATGGCCATACAAAGAATTTTTGCCCCATCAACACAGCATCATCCATACTTTTAAGGTAGTCAGCAGGAAGTGTTTTGTCTTTAAAATATACCGGAAGATCCGCTGCAACATGGCTACTCAGTATTTTCATACCCAGTCCGTTGGCCAGTGTTTTCAATTCCATAGGGGCTAATCCATAAAACTTTCCTGCATTGTAACCTGCTAATTCGAGGTTTTTATATCCTGCAGCAGCAATGGCTTTTATCGAACCTGTAGCGTCCTTTTGCATCAGGTCGCGGATCGTATAGATTTGAATGCCTATATTTTTTTTGAATTTGGATTCTAAATCCAGGTTGCCGGCAAATGGCAATACGGCTGCTGTTGCCAGGGTCTGTTTTACAAAAGATCTTCTATTCATTTGTTCTAAAGTTTAAGCGGTTTTTTTAAATAAGCGGCTAAGGTAAATGAATTATAGAAATCGTATGCAATCGATTGTTTTAGAGCAATTGGTTATAAATAAAAAAGCCTTGCGAGCGTTCTCACAAGGCCAAAATGAATATGAATAAAAAAACCTTAAATGTCTCTGTTAGTAGTCAACGGATACATATCGTTGAATCATCAGAATGTTACTACATAGTGTGTATCATT
>JBDTUE010000241.1:0-6437 GCA_040007895.1 Saprospiraceae bacterium
CGGACTTTCGGTCTTTCCGGACTTTTTAAGGAATGATGGATTAGTCGCAGTAGGTAATAAAAAATCAATATGCTCCGTGATATCTTCTCAAAAACCATTCTGTACACAGCAAAGCAGCCAATAATATAAAGAGCCATTTAAAATTAATGATTGGATACGTGTGCTGGCTGCTGTATTGAACGGGTTTGACAGATTTGTTTTGATTAATGAGTTCAGCGAGAGAAGTAATTTGATCTGGACTAACCATGGCACCTCCTTGTTGAGCAGACAGTAACCTGAGGGTATTATGATCTGCTGTATTTTGATACGTCTCCAATTGAATTTTCTGAACTAAAAACTGGCCTTTGACTTCTTGTTTGCCGGCTTTCGTATTTACACTTGCTGTGAAGGAATAATTGCCTGGTGCGAATACACCGGCGTCCAGTGAGTATGCTTTGCCTGATTTATTGAAGGTAAATTGATAATCTTTTTTGTCTGTTGAGGTAATTGTAAGTGCTGCATCCTCTGTATTAATGAGTTCGTAGGATTCATTAAATAATTGTCCGTCAAAAACAATGGATTGATTTTCGAGATACACTTTTTGTAATGTATTCACTCTGAATTTTCGTTTATCTTCTTTGATGCCGATATACTGGATTACTTTTTTAAATACATCATCCGTAACATCAAAATTTTTATGTTCCAGGTAATTAAAATACCTCCATTTCCACCAACCTTCTGTTGTGAGGATCGCTGTGCGAATGCCCTGGTCTTCTCCGATCATAAGCATCGGATAATTAGTCAAAATATTGCCGATTTTTTGATTGATCAATGTCTGTGTGCCCGGAGATACCATATATTCTCCAAATGGAGCTGAAATCGGTGGATATGTCCTGAAGAATTCTTTCCAGGCCGGATCCGGGGTAAACAAACTAAATGACTCTTTTACATCGCCGGCTACATCATTCATATTTCTGGAGTCACCGATGATTTTCAAAATTGTTTGTGAACTATTAAACTTAGATAAATCAGTAAGTGAGCCTAAGACAAACAATCTTGGTTTTTGTAATTTATTCAGATCTTTTATAACGTTACTTATGTCTATAGTCTTAGAGGGCAACTGGTGTAGTATGACTAAATTATAATCACTGTATTGCAGATTGCCTTCGCCAAATTGTTTTACATCGATGGTATAGTTTTTATTTCCTTCCAATATTTTTTTGAATACCGCCAGATCAGGATGAGGGCTCGCAGCGAGTACCAGGATTTTTTGTCGGGCATCTAATACATCTACAAAAAAGTCTTTAATATTATTTTCTTTTGAATATTCTCCAGGCATGAGATTGATCCTGGCTGAATAATGAATAGTTCCCGCCTTATTAGCATCCAGTACAAACTTATGGGTATGATACCAATCCCCGGAATTGATCTCAATGGTTTCAGATTTTAAAATTGACTCATTTCCGTTTTCTATTCGCAATAATTGCAGGTTGGCCTTTTCATGATTCATTTGAATCGCTTTCATTTCCACCTGCACTTCAAATTGGTCACCCAGGTAAATGATACTGTTATTCAATATACGCTGTATGGATGCATCCCGTTTGATGGTGGAGTCACCTAATGCAACAGTATAGATAGGCACGGTGAGCCCGGGATTGGAATATAATGGATTGCGACCCTGATTAAAATTGCCATCAGTAGCCAGGACAATGGCACCAAGGTTTTGCCCCGCAGTTTGATTTTGAATATAATCCATCGCTGCACTGATATCCGTAGCACGTTCTTTAAAATCTATATTGTCGCCTTCTGTAATTTTTTCTCCAAATGTCAGTGGTAGGATTTCAAAGTTTTTTGATAAAGAAGATTCAAGAGCAGCTTTATCGGAAAGATATTTTTGTTGTTTTTCTTTGCTCCAGTTATTGAGCAGAGACTGAGAATTGTCCTGGGCTATTACTACAATCGGCTTTTTAATTTCAGTCAATACTGATTTAAATAAAGGTGCAAGGACCAAATAAAGCAAGATGCCAGTTGCCAGACTTCGTAAAGCGATCATCAGCCAACGCCATACCGGGTGAATATCTTTGAATGTAATATCTTTGAAGTAGAGGATGAGCCAGAACAATAAGCCAGTGCCTATACATAATGTCCAGATCAACGTATTGGAAAGAACCATACTTAATTGCGAATCAATTTTTTAATTAAATGCTAATTTTTGCAAAGATGAATAAATATCTATGATATTTGTTTGGCCGATACAGCAAAATTGGATTAAAATATTTAATGCAAAATCATAAATATATATTCATGCGTAAAAATGTTATACTTGTTTTAGTTACTATATTGTTAAATTCAATAGTGGCCCGGGCATCTATGATTTTAATTACCATGGATCCCACTCAAAAAAATCATCTCAAAGCCTACGGTATTACCTATTGGGTATTGGCTCAAAAGGATCAGGCATACTGGTTATTAAATTATCAAGGTGGAAGTTTTGCATTTGAAAATAAACCATTGTATGAAAAAGAATGTAAGACAAGGGGAGTATCATACCAGGTTATTTCCAATGGACAATTCAACCAGATCCTTTCTGAAATTGCAAACCCGGAAGTCAACCAGGATGTAATCAAACTTGAAGTGGCCCCCAAAGTAGCCGTATATACTCCGGAATTTAATCATCAGACCGGTGCACGGGTTCAACCCTGGGATGATGCAGTAATGCTTGCGTTGACTTATGCCGAAATTCCTTATGATAAAATATATGATGAAGATGTATTGAGTGATAAATTGGCAAAGTATGATTGGTTGCATTTACATCATGAAGACTTTACCGGACAGTATGGTAGATTTTATAGCGGCAATCATACTGCACCCTGGTATCGCCAAACAGTATTAGAATCTGAAGCTCTTGCAAAAAGACTTGGATTTAAAAAAGTATCTCAACTCAAGCTTGCCGTAGTAAAACGTATTCATGATTATTTACTTGGTGGTGGATTTTTGTTCGCGATGTGTTCTGCAACAGATACCTATGATATCGCATTGGCTGCAGAGGGAACGGATATATGCGCTGAAATTTTTGATGGTGATCCAATGGATGGCGATTGCCAGGAAAAATTAGATTTTTCAAAGACCCTTGCCTTTAAAAACTTTAAAATAATGAAGAACCCATTTGACAATGAGTTCAGCACGATTGATAATAATAACCGAAAGGTCAACCCTCAGAATGATTACTTCACCTTATTTGATTTTTCTGCTAAATGGGATCCGATCCCAACGATGCTTACGCAAAATCATACGCATACTGTAAAAGCATTTATGGGACAGACTACTGCATTTATCAAAGACTATATTAAATCAGATGTCCTGGTACTTGGTGAAAATAAATCACAGAATGAAGTAAGGTATATTCATGGTACCAGGGGACAAGGTACATGGACATTCTATGGTGGACATGATCCCGAAGACTATCGCCATTTTATCAATGATCCTGATACGGATCTTAATCTTCATCCGAATAGTCCTGGATACCGGCTTATTCTAAACAATATTTTATTTCCTGCTGCTAAGAAAAAGGAAAGGAAGACCTGACCTCATTCGTCAGGCCTCCATGGTAAGAGCTTGAATTATTTTGCTTAACTTTTGCCCCTATTAAATTAATTTATTATGCCAAGATCCAGAATCGCAGGTATTGGAATCTACCTTCCTGAAAAGAAAGTGACCAATAATGATCTTTCACAGGTAATGGACACTTCAGATGAATGGATTCAGGAACGTACAGGGATCGTGGAACGCCGATATGCTGAAAAACATAAAGAATCAACTTCGACAATGGGGTCTGCTGCGGCACTTAAAGCCATGGAACATGCGGGAATCGGACCAAATGATATAGATTTTGTGATATTTGCCACCTTAAGTCCCGACTACTTTTTCCCGGGATGTGGCGTTTTACTCCAACGGCAATTAGGGCTACGGGATATTGGTTCGCTCGATGTACGTAATCAATGCAGCGGATTTATCTACGCCTTGTCTATCGGTGACCAGTTCATACGATCCGGCATGTATAAAAATATTTTAGTCGTTGGAGCAGAGTTCCATTCGGCTGGTTTGGATTTTACAACCCGTGGACGCAATGTCACCGTGATTTTCGGTGACGGCGCAGGCGCAGTGGTATTACAGCCTGCTACCGATCAGGAGAGTATGATTTTATCCACACACTTACACAGTAATGGGACACATGCTGAGTCGCTGGCTTATATTAATCCCGGCTGTCATGGTGGGGTTCATCTTGGCACGGAACGCTTTGGATATCCACAACAGGAATTTGGAGGAGCATTTCTTACTCCTAAAATGGTTGATGAAGAAGACATTTATCCCAATATGGATGGACAAGCCGTATTCAAAACGGCTATTGTTAAGTTTCCCGAAGTGATCATGGAAGCCCTTGATGCGAATGGTTACCAGGTATCCGACCTTAAAATGTTGATTCCTCACCAGGCGAATCTCCGTATCAGCCAGTTTGTACAGAAAAAACTTGGTTTACGCGATGATCAGGTTTACAATAATATCATGAGGTATGGTAATACGACAGCAGCTTCTATCCCTATCGCATTATGTGAGGCATTTCAGGAAAATAAGATTCAAAAATCAGATCTGGTATGTCTGGCCGCATTTGGAAGTGGATTTACCTGGGGATCGGCATTATTAAAGTGGTAAACAAATGAAAGTTGATATTTTGGCTATTGGGGTGCATCCCGATGATATTGAATTGTCCTGTAGTGGCTATTTATTAAAGGAAATAGGCAATGGTAAAAAAGTTGCGCTCCTTGACCTGACCGGCGGAGAATTGGGTACCCGGGGTACCAGGAGTATTCGTAAGCAAGAAGCTTTGGCGGCTGCTAAAAAAATGGGTGCATCATCCCGGGAAATTTTGAATATTGGTGATGGATTCTTTGAAACTAATAAAAACAACATTCTTCAAATCGTATCAAAAATCAGGAAATATCAACCGACAATAGTCCTTGCTAATGCAGTGGAAGACCGGCACCCGGATCACGGCAGGGCTGCTCAGTTGGTTGCCCGGGCATGTTTTATGTCAGGACTCCGAAAAGTCGTCACCAAATCCAATAACAAATCACAGGCTCCATGGCGACCAAAAGCTATTTATCATTATACCCAGGACATGCCTCTAAAACCAGAAGTAGTAGTGGATATCTCAGAGTATATGGATAGAAAAATGGAATTGATTCTGACATTCAAAACTCAATTTTTTGATCCTGCGTCCAAAGAGCCCGTATCTCCGATTTCCTCCCCTGAATTTTTAGAATTTATTAAGGCAAAAGCGGCAGTATATGGCAGGTATATTCAGGTCAGATATGCTGAAGGATTTAATGTCGCAAGACCGGTGGGTGTGTCGTCCTTGCTTGATCTCAGTTAGATTTTTCCAAATATTTGCAGATTATTCATGCAACTATAGGGTACTGACTGTACCTTATAGAAAAATAAAAGCTACTTTATCAGTATATCTCATTCCATAATTGAAGGATGCCGGCATGGTCGCCGTGCCGATCAGCATGCTTTATACCTGGCTCTGAAAGATAAAATGTTTGGGATGTGTATACGATATTCGCGGACCAGGGAGGATGCGGAAGATATTTTGCATGATGGGTTTATTGCAGTGTTCAGGGATTTTAATCAATTCAAAGGAGAAGGCCCGATAGAAGGGTGGGTGAGAAGGGTAATTCTGAATACAGCACTTCAGTTTTTAAGAAAACAAACAAAAAATATTTTTATACATCGTGAAGAAAGCGAATTGCAAATTGCCGACGATGCCCAGGAGCAAACACCTTTTGAAAAAGAATATTTGATCAATACAATGCTAAAATCAATGAGTGATATGCCAACAGGATTCAGGACAGTACTCAATCTGTATGTAATGGAGGGTTATAGTCATGAACAGATTGCGACACAACTCGGCATTAGTATTGGTACCTCGAAGTCACAATTATTCAGAGCCAAAGAGTATCTAAGAAACGCTTTGGCCAAAACTTTAAATGCTAACGAATAGTCTATGGAAGATAAATTACCCGATGACCAACTTGAGCATTTCCTGAGGAATTCATTAAAAGACCATTCGGAAAAACCTTCCGAAGATGTCTGGGATAAGATTGATTATTCCTTAGATCATCCATTGCAAAAAGCTCCTTCTACTAAAAAATGGATTTGGATGACTGCAGCAGCTGTCGCAGGTATTATTCTTTATTTAGGAGCGAACAATATTTATTTGAATAATAAACTGAAAAAAGCAATTGAATTTAATAAATCTATTAGCCACCAACTGCCGGACAATACAATTGAAAAACCGGAAATAAAAAATAGTATCCCTCAACAGGATGCTGCAACAAATGAGAAGGTCGAATTAAATAAAGATTCCAAAGCAAGTGCAATTACAGATTTAAATTCAA
>JBDTUE010000242.1:0-6435 GCA_040007895.1 Saprospiraceae bacterium
AGATTTCTTGATAATAGGCCTGCAATCATATCGCCGAGTCCGCCATTAATCTGGTGCTCCTCAGCTGTGACTACACAACCTGTCTTTCGCACACTTTCCAGTATAGCTTCTGTGTCCAATGGTTTGATCGTATGGATATTAATGATATCACAGGTAATTCCTTCTGCAGCTAAGGCTTTGGCTGCTTCCACACAGTTCCAGACAAGATGACCTGTAGCAATTAAAGTCAAATCGGCACCTGTATTTAGGAATTGTGCTTTGCCTATTTCAAAAGGTAAATTCTCTGTAAATATGGGCCATACTGGTCTTCCAAATCGAAGATAAACAGGACCATAATGATCAGCAATAGCAAGCGTAGCCAGTTTTGTCTGATGTGCATCGCAAGGAACTACGACAGTCATTCCGGGCAGCATCCGCATCATACCCATATCTTCAAGGATTTGGTGAGTAGCACCATCCTCTCCAAGAGTAAGTCCCGCATGGGACGCACAGATTTTTACATTTTTATTGGAATAAGCAATGGATTGACGAATTTGATCATACACCCTTCCCGTAGAAAAATTAGCAAACGTACCGGTAAACGGAATTTTACCATTGATCGTCATACCTGCGGCAACTCCCATCATGTTGGCTTCCGCAATACCCATTTGAAAAAAGCGTTCAGGAAATTCTTTTTTGAATTCATCCATTTTCAAAGAACCCAACAAGTCAGCAGTGAGTGCGACCACATTTTGATTGGTACGACCAAGTTCCAACAGCCCTACTCCAAATCCATCACGGGTGGCTTTCTTCCCGGTTACAATTAAATTATCTATGCTGGTCATGATTTGTGAAATGGTTTGTAATTAGGAACATATATATAATCACCGAGAGTTTCTTCCAATTGGGCAAGTGCAGCTTTACATTGTTCTTCATTAGGAGCTATTCCGTGCCATTTATGACTGTTCATCATAAAATCCACACCAAATCCCATATTGGTTTTCATCAGGATTACAATGGGTTTTCCCTGATGCAATTTAGATTGAGCAAGCTCAAAGGCTTCTGATACTTTTTCGATGTCGTTTCCTTCTTCAAGAATGATTACTTCCCATCCAAAAGCAGTCCATTTGGCCGGCAGATCACCAAGGTTCATTATTTTACTGGTAGGGCCATCAATCTGCTGACCATTCCAGTCAACGGTGACAATAAGATTATCTACTTTATGATGAGCAGCACTCATAATGGCTTCCCAGTTCTGACCTTCATCCAATTCACCATCTCCGGTAAGGGTATATATCAGTCCGGTGTCTGCATCTAATTTTTTAGCTAGAGCAGCACCTATAGAAACAGATAATCCCTGACCCAATGATCCGGATGCCACACGCACTCCAGGCAAGCCTTCATGTGTCGTAGGATGTCCCTGTAATCGGGAATTCAATTTTCTAAAGCTGGATAATTCATCGATCGGAAAATATCCACTTCTTGCTAATACACTATACCAAACCGGGGAAATATGACCATTGGATAAAAAGAAAAGATCTTCTCCTTTACCCTCCATTTTAAAATCAGCTGAATGATTTAAATATGCACCATATAATGTAACAAAAAAATCAGTACAACCTAATGAACCACCGGGATGGCCGCTCTGACAATAGTATACCATGCGGACGATATCTCGTCTTACCTGGGATGCCATTGCCTTTAACTCGTTAATATTTTTTTTCATAAACAAGTGCAAAGAAATACATAATTCATTGAAGCACAAAAGATCTTCTGGAGATAAACTGGAAAGGAAGGCAATAAATTAGTCGCCTTCTCAAAACTAAATTTGGTTTTAGGATATCCAGGAAAGTAAATATGGTTAATTGACGGCACCAGCCAGTTCCTTACCTGCTTTAAATCGAGCTACTTTACGGGCAGCAATTTTTATGGTTTTGCCGGTTTGAGGATTCCGTCCATTTCGGGCTGCCCTTTTAGCTATCGAAAAAGTGCCAAAACCCAAAAGTTGCACCCTTTCACCTTTCTTTAATGCTCTGCGGATGGAATCCAGTGTAGTGGCCAGTGCCGCATCAGCCTGGACTTTAGTAATATCAGCCCCTTTGGAGATAGCATCGATTAGATCCGATTTGTTCATTGTCTGTTAAATATTGTTCATTAATAAATTTCTGGCGGCAAATATATAAGCGAAAATCGTAATATGTTATACTTTTTAGATAATACTTGAAAATATTAATATAGCGTCAACCACCTGAAAATTATGCATTGCTGGTACTCAATGATTTTGCATTTCTGTTTTTAATGATGAACAACCAATTTAGTGCAAATAGCAAACTAAAGATGGCGAGTCCCGGGAATAATGAAAGCCACCACCCGGGAAAGTATTGTCTGCTTTCATTTAATAAACTTCCCCAGGTCACACGTTCCAGTCTCAATCCAAGCCCAATAAATGAAAGGGAAGCTTCCAATAAAACAGATGCACTAAATGTAAAGACAGCTGTTACCCATAATGCACTTTTAATATTTGGCCAAATATGACGAAAGAGGATTTTATACCAGGGGAGATTAATATTTTCCGCTGCAAGGACATAGTTGGCTACACTTTCTTTAAATGTTTCACTTCTCGCAATCTGAGCAAATAAGGTCCACTGGATTAATGCAATGAGTAATGATAAAGTAAATATTGATGGCCGATTGAGTGTAATCATTAAAGCCATAAGCAATAAAAGCTTAGGAAATGAATCGAAAATATCTATAGCCCGCATAATCAAAGAATCGACCGGGATATGAATCTTTTTACCCCACGTACCTAAATAGTTCCAGGCAATGCTTCCGATTCTATACCAAATAAGTAAGAATGTTGCAATACTTATAAAATAAAATCCGGTTGGTGAGATCCAATATAAAACCTTCGATTCGTATAAAAACAATCCGGACCACAGAATAAAAAATATAGATTGGCCCCATGACCATTTGAGTTTTTCATTTTTCCAATATCCTATCATCATACCGATGAGTATACCTGGTATCAAAGCAAAGAGTGTAGATAAGAATCCTACTGTCCATGCATACCTGGTACCATAGATCAAACCAGCTAACACATCTCTGCCCAATGCATCCGTTCCTAACCAATGTCTGTGTCGTCCTGATCGACTGAGAGGTGGAGCGTATCCACTACTATTGGCATCAATGGATCCCGATGACCATGATATCAGTGGCATAAGTCTGAACGAACAAGTATTCTTTTGAAAATCCATTGATGAATAGTTATTTGCTGAGTAAAGTGCAGGCAAATACCATTGACCATCACAAACACAAAAGATTGGCTTGTCATTAGCAATAATATTTCCAAATAAAACGATCACCAAATGACCTCCCAATATCCAGCATGCCAATTTTTGAAGCGTAGAGTATTTTTTATATACGCTTATGAACCCATGGATAATAGTCTTAATCATACAATGCGGGGGTCAAAAAACCGTATAAAAATATCAGTACTTAATTTTCCAATAAGCGTCAAAAGACCAGTAAGTAATAATATATCAAAAACAATGACCCAATCCTGTAATATGATGGATTGCATCATCAGCCTTCCCATGCCCGGTATATTGAATAATACTTCTATAACAACCGAACCTCCGATCAAAGAAGGAATTTCAATCCCAATTAAAGTAAGTATAGGTATCACAGCATTTTTTCTCAAATGTTTACGGATTATATGCTTTGAACTCATCCCACTTGCCCAGGCCTTAAAAGCATAGGGCTTAGATTTTTCCTCAAATAACTTATTTGCATATAGTCTCGATATATAGGCCAGTGAAGGCAGGACCATACAAATTAATGGCAGGATCAAAGCACTTCCGTAGACAGTCCACTTCTGTATCAAATTGGATTCCGGATTAAAATCAATAAATCCGGGAGTGGGGAATATATGAAACCATGGAAAAATATTATCGCTTGCAAAAACGAAGATCAGGATCATAGCTAAAAAAAATCTCGGTATGCTATGAAAAAACAATAAGAAATTCTCAAGCCATTTTGAAACACCCGAATGGTCGTGAGCGAATAAATATTCACCGATGAAAAGAGCAAACACGTACACTAAAAACAAAGCCAACAGGTTCAAGGAAAGCGTCCAGGATAATGCTTCTTTAATTTTATCCCATGCCGGCCTGTTGTCAATAGTTGAATTACCCCAATTACCTAACAATATTTTTCTGATCCATTTATGATATTCATTATTTAATCCATACCAATGAATGGAAGGTATAAAAAGCGAACTAGTATGTTTTGTTTGAATAAGAGATGTTAACATACCCGACCAGTTGGCATAATAACGATTACTGGATAAGGAATCAGCATATACAGATTGAATCTGCTTTAATTCGTTTAAGCTTGCAGTCTGATATATAGCGGGATATCCTGAAAAATCATGGACAAATAATTGATTTTCCGCTAAAAGATACTCTTGTAACGATTTCCATCGAACTCCTTGTTTTAAAAACCGGGTAGCACGAAAACGCAATTTTTCATCAGTAATCTGGTATAAAGTATCCGGAAAATTGAGAGGCAGGATTGAAAAATAGAAAGAAGGGGCAGATGGTTTAAGTTCATCAGTTGAATGTGGTGTGAACCTGGTTGGTCTTTGCGTTTGTTCTATATCGGATTGATTGACAGATGTTGTAAGAATCCCTTTCAAATAAAATGTCACCAGGCTGATCAGGATCATTACCGGAATAGCGACAAGTATTCTCTTAAGGATGAGTCGAATCATATATTAAGTGTACAGCTACAATTTAAGTGTGACCCATTTATTTGCCATCAAATTCACTGTATGGATTTGCCCTTTATATTTTACTTTTTGAATGCTGTTTTGTTTGCCCATAAAGGAGGCTTTTTGAAGTTTGCCATCAGCCCACGCGAGGTTGATTGTGATGTTTCCTCTCGCTTTAATTCCTGAGATAGAACCAGCAGGCCATTGATCTGGTAATGCAGGTAGTATATTGATAAAATCTTCATGGCTTTGCATCAACATTTCTGTAATTCCAGCTACACCTCCAAAATTTCCGTCTATTTGAAATGGAGGATGAGCATCCAACAGATTGGGATAAGTGCCTCCACCAGAAACTGTAATTTCATTTTTAGTGGCAGGATAATAATGTAACAATTTCAATAATGCATCATAAGCTTTGTTTGAATCAAACAACCTGGCCCACATAGCTACCTTCCAGGAGATAGACCAACCAGTTCCATTATTTGTACGACGCAATAGCGAATTTTTTGCAGCTTCAAATAATTCAGGTTTATCCTGTGTAATAGAGGATCCTGGATAAACACCGAATAGATGTGATAAATGCCGGTGAGTAACTTCATTATCTTTCCAATCATGATACCATTCCTGCAAGCGTCCATCACCAGAAATCTGATATGGGTAGAGTTTATTCAATGCTACTTCAATAGAATCTTTAAATAGTCCATCCTTTTTCAAAATATCACTCGCCTTCATTACCGCACCAAATAATTCCCTGATCATAGCCAAATCAGCTGTACTTCCATAGGACGTGGCGCCTTTATAATTTTTGTCCGTGATGTAAATATTTTCAGGGGATGTAGACGGAGCTGTAACCAATTTGCCATTATTATCTTCAGTGAGATAATTCAAACAAAATAAAGCTGCTCCTTTCATCAAAGGATAAGCATCCTTTAGCAAAAAGGTTTTATCCAAAGTATACCTGTAATGCTCCCAAAGGTGAGTGGATAACCATACCCCACCCATCTGCCAATTGGCCCAATTGGGATCTCCTGATCCATATGCACCCACCGGATTGCTCATAGCCCAGATATCGGTATTGTGATGACAGGCCCAACCTCCACAATCGTAATAGTTCTTTGCCGTATTACTACCTGTGACCGACAATCCTTTAATAAATTGTAGTAATGGTAAATGCAATTCTGAAAGATTACTTGTTTCAATCGGCCAGTAATTCATCTCTGTATTGATATTGACTGTATAGTTACTACTCCATGGAGGCCGAACAGATTCATTCCAAAGCCCCTGGAGATTAATTGGAATACCATCCGTCCTGGAACTGCTAATCAATAAATATCTTCCAAAATTAAAATACAAGGAAATCAACCCCAGGTCGCTTGCATCCGTAGTAAAAGATTTGAGACGTGTATAGGTATCTCCTGATTGCAGCGGGGTGGTGAGTTGAAACTTTACGCGGTTATATAATTGGCTGTAATCACTTTTATGCCTGGACAATAAGAGGGCATAATTATATTTAACTGCTGATTTTAAAGTCTGTGAAGCGATGTTTTTTTCATCCTTCCCGTCTTTGAACGGATCATGGTTATATCCATTAAAGCTTGTAGCCAGGCTTATTCTTATTTCAGCATGTGTTGCCTGATCTACCTGAATGGTGGAATCATTTAGAACCATAATACTTCCATCTGTAT
>JBDTUE010000243.1:0-6416 GCA_040007895.1 Saprospiraceae bacterium
CTTTAACATGAATGCACAGGTTAATGATTAATGGTCAATGGTTAATGATTAAGGGCTAATGGTGAAGGGTTAATGGTGAATGATTAATGGTTAATGGTTAATGATTAATGATTAATGAGGCTTTTCTGTCTTCCCGTCTTTCGGACTTTTCTCACTTTCGGCCTTCATAAATTGATAAAAGGTTAATGGGTTCATTTTTCATTTTTCATTCTTAATTTTTCATTTTTCATTCATTTCTTCACTCATTATTCATGATTGCTTTCACCGGATTTGCCATCGCCGCTTTAATAGCATGATAACTTACTGTGATTAAGGCAATCCCCATCGCTACTATACCTGAAAGTATAAATACCCACCAACCTATCTGAACCCGGTACGCAAAATCCTGAAGCCATTTGTTTAATACGATCCAGGTCAGCGGCGTCGCTATGAGAATGGAAATGAACACCAGTTTTAAAAAACCTTTTGATATCAATAATGTAATATTCATATTATCAGCTCCCAGTACCTTCCTGATTCCAATTTCTTTTATTCTATGGCGGACACTATAGATACTTAGGCCGAATAATCCCATACAGGCAATACAGATGGCTATTCCGGCAAAAAGAGTAAGTACGCGCATCAATTGATTTTCAGATTTATAAAAAGTATTCAATCGTTCATCTAAAAAGTAATAATCAAACGGATGAACAGACTCCAGCTGTCCCCATGTACGTTGGATAAATTCCATGGTCGGTTGGATATTTCCTTTATTTAATTTAACCGACATGTACAACGGATTGGATTTAAGGATAATAGCCAGAGGTTGTGTAGCCTCTCGCAGGGAAGAAGTATTGATATCCCGGATGACTCCGATCACCTTGCCTTTGCGTGTGCCTTCTATTTCAAATTTTTTTCCAATAGGTTCTTTCCAATTTAAAAAAGTTACCATGGATTGATTGATTACAATAGCTTCAACGGTATCTGTAGGCATTTGGGGTGAAAAGAATCTTCCCTGTTCGATCTTTATATTGTAGGTCTTTGCGAAGTCCGCATCTGTTTCTAAGATTCTCCCTATCATGTGTTCATCGGCTGTGTGTCCTTCCGGAATCAAAGTATAACCATTAAAATTCTGACCCGGCACTCTATTGGAAGTGGAAACAGAAGAAATACCGGGAGCCTGTTTTAATGCATCTGCAAGTTGACTACTTTTATTTTCAAGACCTGTATTGGTCAACTTCAGGACCAGTATCTGATCACGGTCAAATCCAAGATCCTTAGTCATAAGATACCTTGTCTGTTTATGCACAATGAGTGTACCAATGATTAGTGCTATGGATAGGGCAAACTGAGTAGTAACTAATGATTGCCTGGCAAAACTATCTTTTGAAGATTTAATTACATTTTTGAACACGTCCATAGATTTGAAACGTGCTAAAAATAAAGATGGATAAAAGCCTGCCAGCAAACTCATAAAAATCAATAATCCGCATAGTCCTCCAATGATTGACGGCTTCGACAGCAGTTCCTTTGTTAAATGGACATCGGCCAGGATATTGAAATAAGGTAATAAAGTAATGGAAGCTAAAACCGATACTAAAAAAGCAAAAGAACAAATGACAAAGGATTCTCCGAAAAATTTCAAGACCAATTGATTTTGTCGTGCACCCAGCACCTTTTGAATTCCGGTTTCTTTCGCTCTTCCTAAAGCTCCTGCGGTACTCAGATTAATAAAATTAAAACAGGCAATGAGTAATATGATAAATGCAACGGTCAATAAAGTAATCACCACACGCTGACTATTCGTTTTAAAAGCCTCTCCATATAGAATTTTAGAAGATCGTAGATGAATGTCTTTTAATGGTTGGAGATAGGGCAAGTATTCAAATTTTCTTTCTGGTAAATTGGTGTGCAGTATCTCGGCCAATTTAGTGCCAGTACTTACAGGATCACTTCCGGGTACTAATTTTACAAATGCATAATCTACCTGGGTAAGCCAGTTATTCATCCAGGAAAAATAATCCGCATTCGCCGGTGCTGTTGTAGATGACCATGAAATCAACATCGAAAAATCAATCGAAGAGTTTTCCGGTATATCCCGGCATACCCCGGTAACAGTGACTTGGATATCGTTGAGCGTCGATAGTGTTTTACCTATCGGGTTCTCTTCTTTAAAATATTTTTTAGCTGTAGATTCAGTGAGGACTGCTGTAAAAGGTTTATCCAGGGCTGGCTGACCATTGACCATTTGAAAATTAAAAATTTCAAGAAACCCTTCATCTGCATAACTCACATTTTCCAATATAAACCTGGTAGTATCATGACTGACCAGCATATCATTAAACCACGGTCGGAATAATGCTGCTTGTTTTACTTCAGGCACATTAGCCCGGATGGCAGGGACAAATCGCCCGGGAACAATACATTGAAGTTGTGATTGTTTATTTTTCTCACTGGTAATTTTATTGATTCGATAGATCTGTTGATATTCCGGATGGAAACGATCAAACGAATATTGATGATAGGTATAGAGGCCAATAAGAATACAACAGGTAAATCCAACACTAAGACCTAAAATATGAATAAAAGAAAAAGTTTTGTGGCGCCACAAGTTTCTCAATGCAAGTTTCATATTAAACAAATTCATTATATGTCAATTTAAAGTGATTTGCAAAAATGATTTAATGAAAAGTCTCTATAATACACCCGTATAAAGCTCATACTACATGAAGCTTTAATGCCGGGATCATTCTGTCCGTAAACTGCGTACAGGGTTCATCAATGCTGCCCGTATCGCCTGGTAACTTATGGTCAATAATGCAATCACAATCGCTGAACCTCCTGCCAACACAAACATCCACCATTCCATATTGATCCTGAACGAAAAATCCTGCAGCCATTTATTCATCAGGTAGTACCCTAAAGGAAATGCGATCACTGCTGCAATACATACCAGTTTAATGAAATCTTTAGATAACATTCCGATGATACCGGGAACATTCGCTCCTAATACTTTGCGAATACCAATTTCTTTTGTCCTACGCTCAGCTATAAAAGTTGCCAGACCAAATAATCCAAGACAAGCAATGAAAATCGCAATGAATGAAAATGTCAAAGCAATCTTCCCGACTCGTTGCTCTGTACGATACATATCATCAAATGCCTGATCCAGGAAACGGTAAGAAAACGGAGCTCCGTTTGCCATTGATTTCCATTTGGATTCAATTTGTGCAAGCAATTGTTTTGAATCGCCTGCCGACATTTTAAAGGAGGTCACCCAATCTGCTTTGCCAAAGAAAAAACCAAGTGGTCCTACTTTTTCCCGCAAAGAAGCATAATTGAAATTTTTAACAACTCCAATGACATGAAATGGCGTTGCTACATCGTCAGCACCCGGGCCTGTGAACCCATAAATTTTTTGATTGATAGGATCCTTTTCGAATCCAAGCATTTTCACAGCTTCTTCATTTAGGATTAACCCTGTAGAATCTGTGCCATATTCTTTTGAAAAATTACGACCCTTCACGATCTCCATACCTAACAATGGAATATATTCCTCATCGATCAGCCAATTCTGCATGTTCATACCCCGGGTAGCATCTGGTACCGGATCTTTGAAAAAAGTATTGTCATTCCGCGAACTATAATTTACCGGTAAATATCCTGTATAACTACTGGCCATCACTCCACGTAAGCCTGAAATTTCATTTTTAAATGCATCCTTGCCTTTTCCCAAAGCATTCATTCCATTAATGATCAATACCTGGTCTTTTTGAAATCCGATGTTTTTCGTTTGAATATATTTTAATTGATTGTACACGACGATAGCACCAATAATTAATAAAATAGAAGTTGCAAACTGAAATACAACTAAGGATGATCGCAATGAGTTTTTATTAAACGAACCCTGCAATTTGCCTTTTAATACTGCGATCGGTTTAAAGGCAGACATATAAAAAGCAGGATATAAACCTGCCAATATTCCCACGATGACAGGTATACAGATAAACAATGATATCCACCGTGTACTAAAAAAATCAGAACGGCTATACGACTTTGCCGCCAGGTCATTAAAATAAGGAAGCAATATCATGGCTAATGCAACTCCCAATACGGTGGCCCCAATAGCCATCAGGGTAGATTCTGTCAAAAACTGGTATACCAATCCGCTTTTTTCAGTACCCAGCACTTTTCGTACTCCGACTTCTTTTGCCCTGTTACTAGCATGTGCTGTGCTTAGGTTCATAAAATTTACACAAGCAATCAATAATATAAATAATGCAACTGCTGAAAAAATATAAATATATTGAATATTGCCATTGGCATCCATCTCCGCCACCTTATTGGAATGCAAATGAATAGAAGTCATAGGCGTCAGAAAATAAACTAATTTATTCCCTGCCTTTTCAAATTCGTCCATGCTCTTAATCTGAATCATTGCCTGAGCCTGGGGTAAAAGATATTTATTTACAAACCCAGGAAAGCCTTTATTAAATTCTGTTGCGCTAGCATCCTTTCGCAATACGATATAGGTAGTAAAATTATTACTTAAAAAATTGCCCCATTTATACCTGACATTTTGCATTGAAAAAAAACAATCCCTGGTAAAATGACTATTACGTGGTATGTCTTTCATAATAGCGGTAACCGTAAAAAACTTTGAAGCCTTATCTGTTTCAATAGTTTTACCAATGATTTGATCCAGGTCTACGGAACCGAAATATTTTTTAGCTGTCGTTTCAGAAATGATGACTTTATTAGGCCCATCCAGGGGATGAAGAGCATCTCCAGCCAATATCTTAAATGGAAATACCTGTAATAAGGTAGAATCAGCGTGACTAACATTATTCTCCTCGATAAATTGATCACCCTTCTTTATTAATACAGGCCCACTAGAATAAAAACGAACATATTGCTCTACCTGGGGATAATCTTTTTTAAGCGTAGGTCCCATAGGATCGGAGCTGACAGCAAGATGCATTTCATCTCCACCAAATTTGATATCACCATCTACTCGGTAGATCCGGTCCGCCATTTGGTTCCATCGATCATAACTCAATTCATCAAAAACGTAGTGACCGATTAGTATAAAACAAGTAATCCCAAGTGCAAGTCCACTGATGTTCAAAAAAGCATAAGCTTTATTGTTTCGCAGATTGCGCCAGGCTGTTAGCAAAAAGTTTTTTACCATGATCAATGTTTGATAGTATAAGGTGTGAGGTAAGAATGAACCTCATCCATGTACCTCAAACCTCTCCCAATTGGTTTTGAGACTGATTAAACCAGAATATTCTCCATGACAGTCCGTCCATCCAGCATACGCACAATCCTGTGACTATATCTTGCATCATGTTCGGAGTGCGTCACCATGATGATCGTAGTACCTTGCTCATTGAGATCAGTAAGTAATTGCATTACTTCATTACCGTTAGAAGAGTCAAGATTTCCTGTAGGCTCATCGGCCAGAATTAATTTAGGGTTATTGACAACAGCTCTTGCTACGGCTACACGTTGTTGCTGACCACCAGAAAGTTGTTGTGGAAAGTGATTACGACGGTGCATGATTTGCATTTTGTCGAGGACAGCTTCTACTCTGCGTTTTCGTTCATCTGATTTAACGCCAGTGTAAATGAGTGGAAGTTCCACATTTTCAAAAACACTTAGTTCGTCAATAAGATTAAAACTCTGGAATACGAAACCGATATTATGTTTTCGTAAATCAGCACGTTTACGTTCATTAAACTTAGCCACTTCGATATCATTGAATAAATAGGATCCACCATCCATATCATCCAGCAATCCCAGTATGTTTAGTAATGTAGATTTTCCACATCCACTGGGGCCCATGATAGCGATGAATTCACCATCTTTTACTTCAAACGACACTTTGTTGAGTGCACTAGTTTCTACCTCTTCTGTACGGTAGGTTTTTTCTAAGTCAGTTATTTTGATCATTGTTGAAGGTTTGAGGTGTGAGCTATGAGGTATGAGGTAAAACCCATTATGAATTTTGAAATCATATCATATCGAACACCAGAATTACAAATTTTTATTTTTTTTAAATGAGAAATTTCTATGAATTACAAGTTTGGATAAAATCCCATGCACTGACATTGAAAATCTATAAAATCTCTAAATCATTTCCAAATGATGAATTATTCGGATTGATTAATCAGATGCGACGATCCTCAGCATCCATTCCAACAAATATTGCTGAAGGCTGCGGAAGAAGTTCCGATCCTGATTTTAAAAGATTTCTTACCATATCAAGTGGGTCAAGTTCCGAACTTGAATACCAGCTACTTTTAGCCAGAGATTTAAATTATTTATCCGAATCACATTTTTCTGAATTAACCAACGATGTTATTGAAATCAGAAAAATGCTTAATTCTTTTTCAAAAAAGCTAATCTAGCCCCTACCTCACACCTGATACCTC
>JBDTUE010000244.1:0-6413 GCA_040007895.1 Saprospiraceae bacterium
TACCTGGTCTCATTAAAATTCTTTTTATGTTTCATTACATCATAAAGTTCCAGAATAAGACATTGTCCTATTAGCTGCATAGCTTTTTCATCGTCGAAGTTTTGCGCTCTCAATCGTTTATAGGTAACTTTTACCATGGGAGGATCATTTTCATCCAATTGATTTTTGATGATCTTGAATATTTCTTCTCGTGCTAAATTTCCTGATTTCATTTCCCGCTAAGTTATGATTTCCCGCAAAGGTCGCAAAGGTCGCAAAGTTAAGGAATATGAAAAGTAAATCAGAATAGTATAGATATAATTTTTAAAAGTCATGGGGAAGTCCTATTTACTTATTAAAATTTCCTTTGCGTACTTTGCGTTCTTAGCGGGAAAATTTAATCCTCCTCGAGGCCATTGACTTTGCGATGGATTCCATTCTTGATCAATTCTACATTAAAGTTTATAAGAAAACCGAGTTTGTATTTTTTGAGCCTCAAATAGTTAAGTGTTGTTTTATGATGAATACGTTCAATACTTTCAACAGATTTAATTTCGATGAGCAATTTATCCTCCATTATTATATCAGCTCTAAATCCATGATCTAGTTTTGCAGTCTTATAATTTATTGCTATCGTTTCCTGACGGGTATACGAGATATTCAGTAAGTCTAATTCATAACAGAAAGCTGCTTCGTAAACGCTTTCTAATAATCCCGTACCAAGTTCCTTGTGAACTGAAAAAGCTATGTCTACAGCAATAGTTGCAAGTTGATTTTCTGTCATTTTAATTAATGGTTAGGTGTTCAGGTAAGAATTTGGTTTCCCGCAAAGGACGCCAAGCTCGCAAAGTTATAAAATATAGATTTAGGAAAGTACGTTCCCTCAAACAGCCAAGAATCACAAAAGATTTTAAATAAAGTTACCAAGCGCCAAAATATTAATTATAAAAATCTCCGTTGCGCTCTTAGCGGAAAAAAAATTTTGCGGGAAAATGCTGTTCCTGTTAAGGACGCGCCTCAAGCCATTCGAATTTAAATTATTGCGAAAAGTTATTTTTTTATAATAAAATCACTTTTGCGAACTTAGCGTCCTTTGCGGGAAAATGTTTTGCGAGAAATCTACCCTTTTTTCACGATACCCTTCATCTGATTCGTAATCATCCTATCTACCATCCGATCCGGCAGCATCGTCAATAGCTGGATATACCATTTTTTAGCCACGATGATATTTCTTGGTTTCGGTTTATCTCTAAGAATCGTTTCGTGAATTAGCTTTGCAACATCCGTTGCGGGAATAGATATTTTCTGCGCGAACTCAATGAATTTATTTTTATGTTGATAGAAATCATGATAGATCGTGCCTTCAAACGTATCACCATCTTCTTTAGCTTTTTGATAGGCTAGACTTTTTGTAGGTCCGGGTTCTATCGCTACGGAGTCGATGCCAAAGTCCATTAATTCTCTTCGCAGCGAAATGGTCATAGCCTCGATTGCATGTTTAGATGCAGCATAGGGTCCATAATAAGGACGGGCTATTCTTCCACTTACACTACTGATATTAATTATTTTCCCGGGTTTATCTGTTTGAGTCCTTACGGCACCGATGAGTGGAAGAAACGCCTGAATCACATTGAGTGTTCCTATTACATTAACTTCTAGTTGTTCTCGGAATTTATCAATGGAGATATGCTGAAGTGGACCTGATACGGCTATCCCGGAATTATTGACTATAGCTCTCAAATAATGATGACCTATTATTCTTTTTACTTTTTCGGCCGCTGAGAAAACTGCATTTCTATCTTTAATATCAAAGACCAAAGAAGTAAAACCGGATCGCATTTCTTTTTCAAGTTTTTCTGCATCCTCTTGTGACCGCACTGATCCAAAAACATGATAACCTAAATCTTTTAAATATTTGCTGGTAGCGAGGCCTATACCTGTTGATACGCCGGTGATAAGTACTGAATCCATAAAACGAATTTACAAATTTAAAAGGAGTAAGTAATAAGGGATAAGGAGTAAGTGATAAGTCGTAAGGTATAAGGTATAAGGAGTAAGTGCTAAGTCATAAGTCCTTACGACTTACTCCTTACTCCTTACGACTTAGTACTAATAAACCGATCAAAAAATTCCCAGGTCCGTAACATCTGATCTATTCTCTGACGATTATTCCCACTCCTGGTCAATTCATGAGTAGCCCCTGGATGACGAACATATTCAACTGTTTTACCCATTACTTTTAGACTCTTATACATTTGTTCAGATTGAATGACGCCGGTACGGAGATCTTGCTCACCATGAAAAATGAGATAAGGGGTTTTAATATTTTGAACATAGGTTATTGGAGATTCTCGTTCAAGATTTTTAAGTGCTTCCGGTTGCCAGGGATAACCACCAAAATAATTAGGAACCAGACGCCATGCATTTCCTTCACCAAAGAATGTGGTCAGATCATACACTCCACGTTGAGAACATGCAGCTTTGAATCGTTGATCATGAGAGATAATCCATGCCACGAGGTAACCGGCATAAGAACCTCCGGTCACTGCAAGTTTGTTGGTATCGATATATCCCTGGGATCCTGCAAGATCAAGAGATTTAAGCACATCCGCAGTAGGTCCTTTACCCCAATCGTTGATATTAGCACGCATGAAATCATTGCCGTATCCACCGGATCCTCTTGGATTGCAATAAACGACTACAAATCCTTTTCCACAATAATATTGAAACTCATGCCACATCGAAAGTTCTCCGGGTCCCCACATTGCAGTAGGTCCGCCATGAATATCAAGGATAGTGGGATATTTTTTTCCACTTTCAAAATTGGCAGGTTTCATTACCCAATATTCAATGGATTGACCTTTTTCATTTTTGAAACTAAATTTTTCTGGTTTACTTATTCTTCGATCAGTTAGCCAGGAGCTGTTGTTTTGAGTTAATGCTTTGTGGCTTTTTAAATCAATACCTGAAACATATAATTCAGACGGACTTGAAATTGCTGTCTTAGCAAAAGCAAATTGAGTAGAGCTAAAATCAAAACTACCTATTCCCTCATCAAATGAAGTTAATGGGTAGCTACCTGACCCGGTAAGATCAACATTGTATAAAACCACTCCACCATTGGATGGGGATTCGATATATAACGATTTTTCATCTGCAGCGAATCGAATGACATTAATAGATCTGTCATGATTCATTACCCGGATATCTTTTTCAGTGCCGGCAAGAGGCATGATCGATAGTTTGGGAATACTGACCGCATTGGTCGTTGATTGAGTAAACGCAATGCTTTTTCCGCTTGGTGAAATAACGGCCTGATTGTAATTCATTCCTTGTTTGCCAAGGATTTTTTGTAATTGTTTTGTTTTGAGATCAAGAGTATAAATTTCACCCTCCTGGCTTCGATCAGGATGTTCTGTCGGATCAATATCAGATTGAATAAGTAGCTTAACTGTATTGGGAATAAATTGTGCATTAGCGTATGAATAATAGCCATTCGTCAATGGAACAGACTTAGCTCCTGGTTTCGTTTCGATTAAAAATAAATGGGTAAAAGAAAGATCATTGGATGTAGTGCTTTCCTGTTGGAAAACTAATTTGGTAATTACTTTTGCTTTTTTATCTTTTTCATTCAGAGCCAAGTAGGCTCTTACTTCATCCACTGAACCATTCGGATCGGATTTGTTAGTATTCGGTTTGACGAAATCATTGTCTTTAAAACCGGCTTTTTCCATTGGCCATAACGGGACAGATTTAGAGGGATTAAGTATGGAATCTGCACTCAGTTCATTTAAAGAATAAACACTGCTGAAGACTATAGATTTGCCATTCGGCGACCAGATAGGATTGGATGCACCATTTTTTTCCATGGTCAATTGCCAGGCTTCGCCCCCAGTAAGTGGTAGAATAAAAATCTGGGGTTTGCTATCCACACTTCGTACAAATGCAATTGAATTACCATCGGGCGACCAGCTAGGACTCGCTGCACCTTCTTTTTGAAAGGTCAATTGATGTGGTGGAGTAGCACCAGTCGCATCAGCGATCCAGATCTGATTGACATAAGAATATTCCCATTTATCTTTTGGATCCGGAATGATAGAGAGAACAGAATATAAAATCTGAGCGCCATTCGGTGAAAAAGATACTGCGGAAACTGTTTGGATCTTTGTGAGGTCGGTGACCTGAATTTCTTTTTGAGCAAGTAAACTAATAGATTGGATTAAAAGGTAAAATGCGATAATTCTTTTCATAAAGATGGATTAGAACCGCAAATTACAAAAAAGAGATTACGATCGAAGTAAGGGATTGAAACAGTCTTTTGTAAAATATAATGCTTGTTCTTTACATTCAAAAAAAAGTGTTGATATAATATTGATTTGTTATACCAACACTTCGGAAAGTATAGGATGTATAAATTATTAATGCTGAAAGACCTCTCTCAATTCTAATGTTCCATTATAATTCAGATGGGGGCAAGTCTTAGCGATGGCTACTGCTTCATCCTGATTGGCTGCTTCGAAAGAAAAATAACCGCCTACTTCATTGCGGCCGTTAAATGATTCCTGGACCTTCGTCTGAACTATTTTATCAGCAGTTGCAGAAGTAAGTATCCAGCCTTTATCCTGCAAATGTTCGCCCCCGGCCATTCGGGTAGCTTGTATTTTTTTGAGCCAGGCAGAATACTCTTTTACTTGTTGCATTGGATCCGCTTGAGGTGTGTCATCATTGTGTACAAAAAGAATGAACTGCGATTTATTTGATTTGTTCACTGCCGCATCATTATTAGAAGTAGTGGCGTTGCTTCGGGGTATAGTGGATTTTCCGGTAAAATATCCGGCGGTTAATAGTCCAATTGCTAATAATATTAAAGACAAATATCCCGGAATAGATCGTGAGATAAAAGCCGGTGGTGGTTGAATTAAATTTTCATTTTTCATTTTTGTTGTGATTTGATTGATTAAAGAATGTGGTACTTTATCCATATGCGCATTAGATCTTAGTATTTTTTTTTCATCAGGATTAAGAGGTGTTTCCATGATTATTTATTTTGATTTTCAAATAATTTCCTAAACGCTTTTCTCGCTTGATGTAGTTGACTTTTACTTGTTCCCGGGGCTATATCCAGCATGATCGCAATCTCTTCGTGGCGATACCCTTCGAGATCATGTAATAATAAAATAGTCCGGTAGCCTTCAGGCAATTCGGCTACCAGGCTTACTGTGTCTTTTAATTCCAATGCATGGTCCGGCCCTGGTACGTGATAGGCCATTCCGATTAAACCGGATTGATTTGGGATAGTTCTATAATATTCTCTACATCGGTTGATTATTATTTTAGTCAACCAGGTCCTTAAAGAGCATCTCCATTCAAATCTTTCCAAACCTTGTACAGCTCTTATCCAGCTTTCCTGAGTGATTTCTTCAGCCAGGTTTTTGTCACCATTACACTGATAAATAGCCACTTTCCATAAGGCCTGAGCATGTCTCTGGTAGAGCATTCGAAATGCAAATTCATCTTTTGTCTGGAGATAAGCCATTACCAAAACCTTATCTAAAATCTTCATATGCCTTCGTTACTTACCGTTTCACGATAATAAGATGAACCTGAACCATCGCTAAATATAAAGATTAGTGATATTTTGTGTAGAAAGGTTGTATCAGCAAAAAAAATAGTCGAACTTTTTTTACAATGAAAACTCCGGATGAAATTTTTGCCCAATTATCTTCCTCGATGGGTCAGCGCGATGCTTCTGCTAATATTCAGTTGGCTAAATCATTAGCTTCAGAGCAAGACAAGTCGTCTATCCGTATATTGATCGAAGGACTCAATCATAAAAATAAACTTATCCAACACGATTGTTTAAAAGTGTTGTATGAGATTGGGCCTATACATCCTGATCTTATTACAGAATATCTGACTGTTTTCCTGGGCTTGCTAAATCATAAAGACA
The DNA here is from genome assembly GCA_040007895.1 of Saprospiraceae bacterium. GTDB lineage: Bacteria > Bacteroidota > Bacteroidia > Chitinophagales > Saprospiraceae > JADJLQ01. The sequence continues at coordinate 5,930 of JBDTUE010000244.1, forward strand.
ATCGAATGCAATGGGGCGGTATGATAGCCCTGCAAAGCATTGTTATATCAGTCCCTGATAAAATGTATAAATCATTGCCAAACATTTTAAATGCCGCGAAAAAAGGTAGTGTAATTACTAAAGATGCTTCTATACAAGTATTGATCAATCTTGCTTCTATTAAAAAATATTATGCGGCTGCCGTTGATTTATTATTGGAACAACTTATGATTAGTCTTCCTAATCAAACTCCCATGTATGCAGAAAGAATTTTGCCTTTGATCAATAAAAGTAATGCCAATCGATTTTGCAACGTACTTCAGTCCAGGATAAAAGAAATGGAAAAGGAAAGTCAACGATCCCGATTAGAAAAAATAGTAATCAGGACCAGAAATCAGTACGTTGAAAGCAAACTGTTACATTGATATATCTTCACTTTGTGACATCGTCCATCGTACATTATTCAATATCCCCAGGTCTTCATCACATTATAATCTTCTTTCAT
>JBDTUE010000245.1:0-6392 GCA_040007895.1 Saprospiraceae bacterium
GCTCAGTTTGTGCCTGGCCATGTCAATTGTATTATCTCTTTTATTTTCATACGTAAACCTTGTTCTGATTGTAGGATTAATATTGATGGCCAACTGTTTGTTAAATGCCTGTGGCTTACGCCCTGCCTGTTATGTCTACAGTATCATTAATACATATAGGATTAAATTGAACCCGTACCTGAAATACGCACGACTTACTGATTACGTTTAATTACTTACGTTTTTGGAGAGAAGACATCCCGGAAACTAAGTGGTAATGATGCCCAACCCTTACCGACATTCGCAATGAATGACATAAATACATTCGTGCCTGGACTTAAGGCCCGACTTCGTACCTATGTAATGTTATACCATCTTAAAATATATGAAATGAAAAATAATATTTTACAAATACTCTACTAATTCCATAGACAATATATAAAATATAGTATTTTTGCCACCGAATTAACCACGATATCAATAAAGTAATTAATAATAAAGTATGAAACAACTATTTACCAGGAACCGGAATATTCAATATCTCTTAGTGCTGGTATTGACTGCCTGCTGGTCTACTTTTACCAAAGCTCAGGGTACACAGCCAATGATCAATTCAAACCTGCATGGCACACTTATAGAAGCGAAGACAAAGGATCCAATCCCGGGTGCCAGCGTCCAGATTAAGGGTACCACCCATGGTGTAGTCACGGATGTGAACGGCAGCTTTTATTTTCAAACAGGGCAAAAACTTCCCTTTACTGTTATTATTACATCAATTGGTTTTAAAAGTAAAGAACTGGTAATTGATACTGATGGCAGTACTATTACACTTGAAGAAGATATTGCTTTATTAAATGAATTAACGGTGACTGCCCGGAGACGTAACGAATCGGCGCAAAACATTCCGATCCCAATCTCTGTAGTAAGTGGTGCATTTGTTCAGCAAACGGGTTCTTTCAATATCACCCGGGTGAAAGAATTAATTCCATCACTTCAAATGTATACATCAAACCCACGCAATACCGGAATCAATATCCGTGGGCTCGGTTCGCCATTTGGGCTTACGAATGATGGACTAGACCCGGGAGTTGGTATTTACGTGGATGGTGTTTATTATGCCCGTCCTGCGACAGGCACATTTGATTTTATTGACATCGATCGCATAGAAGTTTTACGTGGACCTCAGGGAACACTCTTTGGTAAAAACACAACAGCCGGGGCTATCAATATCACTTCGCGCAAAGCGAGTTTTACCCCTGCTGCTGACTTCGAGGTCAGTTATGGAAATTACGGATATGTTCAAGCCAAAACTTCTATCTCAGGTCCTTTCAGTAAAACGTTTGCTGGTCGTCTATCTTTTTCAGGAACTCAACGCGACGGAGTAGTGGACAATATCGCAACCGGAAGGGCCACCAATGAACTAAATAATCTAGGTGTGCATGGTCAATTATTGTTTGAACCATCCACTAAAATAGCTATTACACTTGCAGGAGACGCGTCTCAACAGCGCCCCGATGGCTATGCCCAGATAGTAGCAGGTGTGGCAGAGACGAAACGTCCTGCCTACCGTCAATTCAATGCCATTATTTCTGCTCTGAAATATACTCTTCCCAGTCTGAATGCCTTTGATCGCAAGATTGATCACGATACACCATGGCGGTCAAATACTGATCTGGGTGGATTGTCTCTTAATGGGGATTTCAAAATCGGAGAAGGTACATTAACCTCCACTACAGCATGGCGATACTGGAATTGGGATCCATCCAACGACAGAGACTTTACCGGCCTGCAAGCATTGGCTTTATCACAAAACCCAGCCGAGCACAAGAATTTTTCGCAGGAAATTCGGTATGCGGGTGAACTTTCGTCTCGCCTGAGCGGTGTTGCTGGTCTGTTTTATATCGATCAGGAAGTTAAAATTCATGGAAGCGAAGTATCAGGGAAAGATCAATGGCGATTTGCCCAAAGTTCGACTAGTCCATTATGGGCAACACCTGGCCTGCTTGACGGATTTGGCGCCAAAACCGAAGCATCTATTAAATCTCAAAGCGCAGCTGCATTTGCTAATCTCGATTGGGAAATAATTAAAGGGCTGCATGTCTTACCAGGTATCAGATTCAACTATGACAAGAAAGATGTAAGTTATAACCGCGTTGCTTCCGGTGGCCTGGATACGGCAACATATAAAGGCACTACTGTCGAAAAAGTAACCCTGCAGGGTTTTAAAAATGGGGTTTATGTAAACCAGGCATACGCGAAAGCTGAAAATGAAAATAACCTGACTTATAACCTGACCTTGTCATATAAGCCAAATGATCGTATCACTGGGTATGCAACCTATTCTACAAGCTTTAAACCTATTGGTGTAAACGTTGCAGGTTTACCAGTTATTAATAATCAGGTTGCACTTGATCTGGCAACCATCAAACCCGAGTATGTAAAACACTTCGAAGCCGGAGTTAAGACTTCCCCTGCCGAATACTTTACCCTGAATCTTACTGCTTTCAATACAGATATAGATGATTACCAGGCTAATGTTCAGTCCCCGCAGTTAGGCGTTAACAGGGGGTATATCGCCAACGTTGAAAAGGTAAGAGTCAGTGGGGCAGAGCTCGATGCGAATTACAGAGTCAGTAGTCAATTCTCATTTTATGGAGCTCTAGCTTATACAGATGGCAAATATGTCAAGTTTACTAATGCACCACTTCCTTTGGAAGAAACAGGATTAACCAATTCAGATGGTGTGCAGTTAGCCTTTAAAGATATTTCAGGTGCGAGACTACCTGGTATTTCTAAATGGGCTGGTTCATTGGGTGGCGAGTTCTCTGCCCCTGCCAATTTTTTCAGCAAAAAAGGAAGGTTTTTCATCGCAGCGGATACTTATTTTCGTTCAGAGTTTTCTTCAAGCTCCTCGCCTTCTAAATACCTGAATGTCGATGGATATAATTTGCTTAACACGAGGATTGGTGTCAGGACATTGGGTGGCGTATCACTCTCAGTATGGGCCCGTAACCTTTTAAATACCGATTATTTTGAACAGTTATTGCCCGCCGGTGGAAATGCTGGACAATATGCCGGTGTACTGGGTGACCCGAGAACATTCGGTGTAACGATCAGATATGTTTTTTAAATATCTTAATAGAATATACAATCAATGCCTGTGGTTTGTGAAAGAATATTATTAACTGGTGCTTGCTTTGATAAATCTGAATGAACACATTAAAATATAAATAAGTATTGTCTAAGTCCGAGTTTAAATTAATTTTTAAACCTGGATTGTTTTCCTACAAACTATTGATATTGGTATTTCGGTAAGATTGATTATTTTCTTTTTAATATCAGCCACGTGACCGAGCGGCAAGGTTAGGGGTCTGCAAAACTTTTTACGATGGTTCGAATCCATCCGTGGCGTCCAGAAGCAAAATCATTCATCTTATTTTTAAAATGGAACAATATTTTATGTAACAAACCTTAATAATATATTTGCGGCAAATGATGTTGAAAAAAAAGTTATTACTGTTATTAAATATTGTTCTTTGCGTAGCCGCCATGGCTCAAAAAACAATTTTGACCGATGAGCAAACCTGGTTGGCTGTCCTTAATCAAACTCGCTATTCAGATAAATGGGGATCCTGGACGGATGTCCACTTCAGGCTCAAAAATGATTTCATTAAAGAGCCCTCTCAGTTTTTAATCCGTGTCGGCCCTACCTATTATATTAACAATGATGTTCGATTTACGGTAGCCTATAATTTTATTAATCATTTTCCGGACGAAACACATCCCAATATTTCCATTGCGGAGCACAGGCCATTCCAGCAACTACAATGGTATACCCGATTTCCTAAAAGTCGCTTGATGCAATGGGTAAGGCTGGAAGAGCGGTTCAGACAAAATGTAAAATCAAACGGATCTTTGGGAGAGGGATATAATTTTAACTGGCGGATACGATACAATTATGTTTTATCTCTGCCACTCGGTAAAAAAGGATTTTCACCGGGAAGTATACAGGCAGTAATCAATAATGAGATCATGTTTAATTTTGGAAAAAATATTGTCTTTAATTATTTTGATCAAAACCGGTTATTTGCAGGCTTAGCCTACCAATTTACCCCGGAATCCAACCTTCAGTTTGGATACATGAATGTCTTTACACAACAAGCATCCGGCAACAAATACAAGTTATTCCACTGTATAAGGGCATTTTATTTCCATAATTTAGATTTTAGAAAGACGACGAAAAAAAGTTAAGTCGCAAATTAATTTAGTCATCCTTAACCCCGGAAGGAAAGTATGAAATTGATATTCAATGGTTTAGATTATTTAGAACAAGCCACCCTGAGAACAACAACCGGTCCATTTAATTTAATCCATACTAATTTGATAGGAAACATATATATAACTATATTTGCGGGCCAATTCAATGTCTTTAAAGTACAGGATTACATTATTAAGTATCGTGCTCGGTACATCTTTTTTATCCGCTCAAAAAAAGGTTGACCATCAGGGTCTCTATTGGTTTAGATATTATAACCAACTCTCTGTCGGGCCACAATGGGTTTTACACAATGAATTGGATGATCGTAGATTTTTTAAATTCAACCGTCAACAACACCTGATCATACACAGCAGGCTTCATTATAAACTCAGCAAAACCATGGATCTTGCCTTTGGATTTACTTATTCCCTGCAAGGTCCTCAGGATCCTGAAACTGGTTCAGTATTGGTAGTACCCGAAAAAAGAATTGTACAACAGATTGATTTTAGCACCCCGCTTAATAATCGATTTACATTAGTACATAGGTTAAGAGTTGACGACAGGTTCATTCGAAAAAACAATGGTCAGGTATTGCTACCGGGTTACGAGTTTAATTTCAGATTCAGGTATAGGCTCATGATCAATTATTTTTTAACCCCTAAGTTAGCCACACATCCTGCGGTATTAAAACTGTCGAATGAAACAATGATCAATGCAGGAAAACATATATTATATAATACGTTTGATCAAAACAGGTTGTCTTTTTCCATGGAGTATCAATTTACTCCAGCCATATCCACAGAGCTTGGATATATGCATTGGTATCAGCAGCGTTCATCCGGTTACCAGTTTTATTCAAGGGATATCCTCCGGTTTACATTTCATCATAGAATATCATTAAACAAATCCATATGAGTGCAGAGCATCAGGAGCGTATATCCACTATTGCAGTAACTACACCTAAACAGACAAAAAAACTTTGGTATGTGATACCCATCGTCATGATGGTGGGACTATTAATCATATTGGTTTACAATTATCATAGTAGTTTCTCGATCGAAAAAGTAAAAGAAGGAATAAATCTTGACCTGGGTATTTATTTACTCATCGGTCTATTTGCGCAAATGGTGGACGGCACATTGGGTATGGGTTATGGAGCTACGTCCACTTCTTTTTTAATATCCTTCGGAGTACCTCCTGTTATAAGCAGTATGGGTGTGCATGTTGCAGAAATGTTTACTACCGGGGCATCAGCTATATCACATTACCGTTTTAAAAACATCAATAAAAAGCTGGTATTAAATCTCCTTATACCCGGCGTGATTGGATCTATCCTGGGTGCTTATCTGCTGGCTGATGTGATCGATGGTAATGTGATCAAACCATTCGTCGCTATCTATATGATAATCCTGGCAGTGATCATCGTAATTAAAGGATTGAGAAAAACCATTCAAAAAAAGAAAACTACACAGCTTGGAGCATTAGCCATTTTTGGAGGATTCATGGATGCAATCGGAGGAGGAGGTTGGGGACCCATTGTGACTTCAACGCTGATGGGACAAGGCCGTGATCCGCGATACACCATTGGCTCAGTGAATACCGCAGAGTTTGCTATTTCCTTTGCGAGTGGTATCACCTTCCTGTTATTTGACGGAATCAATGGCTGGCAGGTAATAGCTGGATTGATGATAGGAGGATTGATAGCTGCACCGATCAGTGCTTATCTTGTCAACAAGATTCCTCGGAAACCTGTAACCATCATGGTAGGTGTACTATTGATATTTCTTAGTTTGAGGACATTAGCTAAGATATTTTTGTAGCACATTTTAAGTCCACGAATTACGCGAAGGTCACGAATTGAATATTTATAATTCATGCTAATTCGCGAAATTCGTGGATAATAGCTATCCATCACACACGAAATCCAGGTTAAATCCAATTTAAATTTTTAAGTCCACGAATTACGCGAAAGTCCACGAATTGAATATTTATAATTCGTGCTAATTCGCGAAATTTGTGGATCATCGGACATGCCTAAATTTTAAGTCCAAGAATTACACGAAAGGTCACGAATTGAATATTTATAATTCGTGCTAATTTGCGAAATTTGTGGATCATCGGACATGCCTAAATTTTAAGTCCAAGAATTACACGA
>JBDTUE010000246.1:0-6382 GCA_040007895.1 Saprospiraceae bacterium
TTTTTACTGCAGGATCAATACAATATCAAAGGCAATTGTATTAAATTTTAAATGGATCCTCTGGCACCAAAGTTTTTAAGCATACGTATTATTTTTTCAACTGGTGCTTATGATTAAGTGAATTCCTTTCAACTATTTATTACCAGGATAATCTCTCCCAACGAAGCACTTTCAGGATTGAATTTCTATTAAAAAATCAACGGTTCTTTCCTTTATTGGGGCTCTCGAAACGTATTGAAATTCACCTGATTCCCAGATCAAATATTGTTTTTAAGCTTTAACATACAAGGAGTGTAAATCGTTGTAGTAATTTAGTCATACATTTATTTAACGATTAATTAGGTAACCATTTGAACTGTTCACCGTCTATATTATGTTTTGAATAAAAATCTACAAAATGAGAATCTATATTTTCCTTATCCTAATTGCACTCCATCCTGATCTGCCGGGTCAATCCGTCAAGTCTGTATTGGATGCAATGATGAAAATGGACCAGGGATCCCTGGATAAAAACCTTTCCTCAGATCTTGCCTTTATAATGGAAGATGGTAATAAATCGGAAGGAGGATTAGCACAGTTCAAAGTGTTTTTATCCAACAATCCGATCAAAAGCTATAAAATTATACATGAAGGAGTTGCAAGAGGCAAAGAAGGCTTTATGGGTATCAGCAGTGTCACTACGGATAAAAATAAATATCGAATATATCTAAGCTTCAAAGCAGAGGACAATCGATATCTTGTTAATCAGCTCCGTGTCGAAAAGGACGGGTTATAACGGGGATTTTAGAATTCCTAAATTAAACAAAGCAAAATCATACCGCACCGGGTCCTGAGGATTAAATTCTTTAAGTTTTTCAGTGAGGGACATCACTACATTCCAGTTTCGTTTATCATTCACCAATAACCCCATACGGATCGCTACCCGATGGACATGGACGTCCAGTGGAATTTTGAGATCAGAAGGTTTCATTGATTTCCAGATACCAAAATCTACCCCCCGATCAGGATTACGGACCATCCATCGCAAAAACATACAAAGCCGCTTGCAGGTACTTCCTGATAATGGATGAGAAATATGTTTTTGTGTCCTTTTCGGAAAATCATTGAGACTGAAAAAATAGTTTCTGAAGGAATTCAGGCTTTCTTCAAAGGAAATAAATTTATCATTAACCAGGAAAGCACTTTCCAGGCTGTTATGATTTGAATAATGAAATTTTAAAAACCGTATAAAATACAGCAGATCTGTAGTCTGGAAAGTCCTGTGTTTAAAATCGAGAATCTTTTTAAGGTCTTTCTCTTTATGGTTGACTATAAAATCATAAGGACTTGGTCCCATAAGAGACATTAATTCCCTGCTTTTTTTAATAATAGTAGTCCTTAATCCCCACGAAAATACTGCAGCAAATAAGCCACTTATTTCTATGTCACGTTTATCACGATAACTGTGTGGTATTGAAATAGGATCATTCGGTATGAATGACGGGACTTCATATTTCTCTACCAATTCTTCCAATAACGGGTACAATGATTCACCCTGTAATTTCACGGAGAACTGCTATTAATTGAGCCGGGCTTTTACTTCACTTATTTCGTAACCTTCTATAATGTCACCAGCTTTGACGTCATTAAAGTTTTCAATGGATATACCGCATTCCATTCCGGATTTCACTTCTTTTACATCATCTTTAAAGCGTTTCAATGCTGCGATTTTAGCAGTAGCTGCATTTTTAGCCGGATAGACGATAATGCCATCCCGTATTACACGGATTGGTGTATTTTTCATCACTCTGCCTTCCGTAACAAAACATCCTGCAACAGTACCTACATTAGATACTTTGAAGATTTCCCGCACTTCGATGGTAGCAATGACTTTTTCTTCTTTGGTTGGTTCCATCATTCCTTCCATCGCGGATTTAATCGTATTGATTGCTTCGTAGATGATAGAGAATGTCTTGATTTCGACTCCTTCTTTTTCGGCCAATTTGCGTGCTCCGGAGGATGGTCTCACCTGGAATCCGATAATGATAGCGTCAGAAGCTGAGGCAAGCAATACATCGGATTCTGTAATACCACCAACTGCTTTGTGAATGACGGAAACCTGGATTTTCTCAATAGATAATTTGATCAATGAGTCTGCCAATGCTTCGATAGATCCATCTACATCACCTTTGACGATGACTTTTAATTCTTTAAAAGTACCGAGAGCCAAGCGTCTTCCGATCTCATCCAAAGAAATACGTTTATTGGTTCGCGTAGCTAACTCCCTATTGATTTGTGCTCGTTTTAAACCGAGGTCTTTAGCTACTGACTCTTCTTCATAGACTTTAAATTTTTCACCCGCCTGTGGAGCACCAGACATACCCAGTATTAATACAGGGCTTGACGGATCGGCAACGGTGATTTTTAATCCCCATTCATTAAACATAGCCTTCACCCTTCCAAAATGTTCACCTGCAAGAAGTGCATCACCTATTTTCAAACTTCCATTTTGTACCAACAGTTTGGTCACATATCCACGACCCTTATCGAGGGACGCTTCTATGACGGTACCTGTAGCCATACGATTTGGATTTGCTTTAAGGTTTAATAATTCAGCCTCAAGCAATATTTTTTCCATCAGCTTATCCGTGTTTAAACCTGTCTTAGCCGAGATATCCTGGGACTGGATTTTTCCTCCCCATTCTTCGACTAATAAATTCATCGCGGCGAGTTCCTGCTTGATCCTTTCAGGACTTGCTCCAGGCTTGTCTATTTTATTTATGGCAAAGACAATGGGCACATTTGCTGCCTGAGCATGCGAAATAGCTTCCTTTGTCTGAGGCATTACATTATCATCTGCGGCGACAATGATCACTGCCACATCGGTCATTTTGGTACCTCTGGCACGCATAGCTGTAAAGGCTTCGTGACCCGGTGTATCGAGGAAGGTTATTTGTTTATCTCCCAATTTTACTTCGTAAGCACCAATATGCTGTGTAATCCCCCCGGCTTCGCCTGAGACCACATTAGCACTTCTGATATAATCCAATAAGGAAGTCTTACCATGATCCACGTGGCCCATGACTGTCACTATAGGCGCCCTTGAAATCATATCTTCAGGATTGTCTTCTTCTTCATCATCTATATCCGTGGAGTCTTCAGCAGATACAAAATTTACTTTATGGCCAAATTCCTCCGCAACCAATTCAATGATTTCCGCATCCAGTCTCTGGTTGATAGATACTATGACACCAAGATTCATACAGGTCATGATTACCTGAGCAGGCTTCACATTTAGTAAGGATGCGAGCTCAGATACGGTCATAAATTCAGTAACCTGGGTTTCAGAACTTGTCTGTGCTTGTTCTTCCAGTTCTATTTTTTCACGGATCCTGGATCGGTTATCCCGTCGGATTTTTTGTCTCCTGCTCTTCGTATTGCCACCCAATCGGGCCATAGTAGCCCTGATCTGGTCATCGATTTCTTTTTGTGAAATTTCTTTTACATCATCCCGTCTTCCAGGAGGCCTGTTGCCGGTACCCGGAGCAGCCGTAGCTGGATTTTGGCTTACAGTTTCAACTTTTTTACGTTTGCGTTTACGTTTTTTCCGTACATCTTCATCAGAGGATGCTAAGGGTTTAGTTACTTTATTTTCGGGTTCAGGTTCTTCTTTTTTCTTTTTGACTTTATCGAACTTTTCAGTATCGATTTTGCCCATGATTTTTAACCCCTTTAACTGTGGGGTTTCAGCACGATGAAGTAATTCTTCTACCGGTGCATCTACTTCCGGTGCTTCGGGTTTATTAACCACTTTTATTACTTCTTCCTGTACAGCAGGTGCTTCTTTGAATGGTAATTCAGGAGTTAGTTCTTCCTCTTTTTTCTTTTTCCTGGGTTCAAGATCTATTTTATCTACTACTTTAAGTTTAGGGGATTCAGCGGTATTGCGGTGGGACATCCCTCCATCATCTGCTTTTGGAGTTTCAACGGGAGTGGGTATCACCGGAGGAGTTACCGGAACTATGGGTTTGAAAATTTTTGCTTCTACTACCGTTGGGGCAGGGGCGTGAAAAGGTGCTGGTGGGATGATGGTTTCTTTTTTAGCAGTTTGTGTTGCACTGGCTTTACCAATAATTAATTGTTCTGCTTTTTCTTTTACAGCTAAGGAAGAACTGAATTCTTTCATCAGTTCGTCATACATTTCCTCCGATAGCTTTGCATTGGGTTTGTTTTCGATCACAAATCCTTTTTTCTGCAAATGTTCGACTATCGAACTAGTGCCGATATTAAATTCCGATGCAGCTTTTACTAAATTCTTAACCATAATTTATTTTTCAATCACCAAATTTTCCCGGCACTTAGCTAGGTATAAGGAGTAAGTGGTAAGGTATAAGGAATAAGTAATAAGTCTGACTTATACCTTATCACTTACACCTTATGACTTATACCTTATTCCTCACTTATCATCTTCCATCTCGCTTGATAAGATTTTCAATAATTCATCTACAGTCTCTTCCTCGAGATCTGATCTTCTGACTAATTCTTCACGGCTCAATGACAACACGCTCCGGGCGGTATCACAACCAATCCCTTTTAGTGTATCAATGATCCATGCTTCGATTTCGTCAGAAAATTCATCGAGATCCACATCATCTATTTCAGTACCTTCTTCGGTATCCCGGTAAACATCTATTTCAAATCCGGTGAGTTTACTCGCCAGTTTGATATTAGATCCACCTTTTCCGATGGCCAGGGATACCTGGTCCGGTTTGAGATATACTGAAGCTCTTTTATGTGCCTCATCGATTTCAATTTTAGTCACTTTAGCAGGAGTCAATGCTCTTTGAATATAAAGAGTAGTATTATTTGTAAAGTTGACGATATCTATATTTTCATTCCTTAACTCCCGTACTATACCATGAATCCTTGATCCTTTCATTCCTACACAGGCCCCAACCGGATCTATCCTGTCGTCATAGGATTCAACAGCTACTTTCGCACGCTCTCCGGGTATCCGTACAATATTTTTAATGGTGATCAGGCCGTCTTCAATCTCAGGTACTTCATGTTCCATCAGTTTTTCCAGGAACGCACTATCGGTACGGGACATGATGATAGATGGTAAATTATTTTTCATAATCACATCCTTGATCACACCTCGCACCATATCACCTTTTCTGAAATGATCTGCTTTGATCATTTCTGATTTAGGCAATACGAGTTCATTTCCTGTAGTATCATCGATGACCAGGATCTCTTTGGGAAGCACCTGATTCACCTCTCCGAGTATAATTTCTCCTTTGCGATCAGAGTATTTTTGGAATACTTCGTCTTTTTCTAATTCGAGGATTCTCGAAATCAGGGTTTGTCTGGCAGCCATAATAGATCGTCGGCCAAAATCTTCCAATTCCAGTTTGATATAACATTCCTCACCTGAATCATAATCAGGATCTATCTCCCTGGCTTCTGATACGGAAATTTCTTTATTGGGATCTGATACTTCACCATCGGGTACGATGAGCCGTTTATGCCACAGTTCAAGGTCACCCTTTTGAGTATTTACGATCACATCGAAATTCTCATCCGTGCCGTATTTCTTTTTGATTAAAGTCCTGAATACATCTTCCATCACCCGCATAAGCGTAGGGCGGTCAATGTTTTTCCCGGCTTTAAACTCTGAAAAAGTCTCAACTAAATTGATCATGGATCAAATTTTTATTTGAATAAAAGTTTTAAGAATATCTTCATTAAGTATAATTGTATTGATCGTTTTTTTAACCTTCTTTTTGTTTTCGCGTTCGATGATTTCCTGGCTTATTATAATCATATCTTCCTTCACTTCAGCCAAATTGCCCTCGATGAGGGTGCCATTTTTAAGGTGAACAGAGACATCGCGGCCAATGTTTTTTATGTACTGGCGATGTAGTTTTAATGGTCTGTCCAGGCCGGTAGAGGATACTTCAAGGATATATTTTTCAGGAATTAAATCAGCTAGTTCCAGTTTATGGCCAAGCCATCTGCTGATCCGGCTGCATTTTTCCAGATCTAATTTTCCATCGCTATCCAGGTATATCTCCAATTTGTGTGGTGTACGGAAAATGTCCACTACGTAAACACCGCTAAAGCTTTCTTCAGTCAGTTTTTCTTCTAACCATTCTCTCACCGTTTCTTCTAAAAACATAAAAGGTCATAAAATGCAGAAGGGAACCTTGAGTTCCCTTCCAGATTTCTATTTCAACACTTTGCAAAGATAATATTTAACCTGAATAGTGCGCAGATTTTTTCCAATATAATAATCCCTGATATTTTGGTTCTTCGCCATTATTAGTGGGTAAATTTTAAAAATAATTTTGCTTAATTATTCGCTTTACTTTTTTTACCGCAAAAAAAGTAATCCCGTGGT
>JBDTUE010000247.1:0-6346 GCA_040007895.1 Saprospiraceae bacterium
GCTTCAGGAGAAGTACAACCTGAGTTCGAACAAGTTATTATAAGTCCTATTTCAGCCACTATTCAAAAAATATTTCTTGAATCCGGCCATGCTGTAAAAGCAGGCGATAAAATATTGGAATTGGATAAAGAAGCTTCCCTGTTGAATATAAATAAACAATCGGATCAACTCGAACTTAAAAGAAATGGAATAGCCAAACTAAAACTGGATTTGGAAAAAAGTTTTTTTGATTTAAAAATAAATGATTCCATCAAAGCCATGGAGATCAGCAGTCTCAAAGCCGATCTTGAAAATGCGAAGCGATTAGAAAAAGCAGGTGGTGGTACCCGGGAATCCATCGAATCTGCTGAAATGAATTTGAGGATAGCGGAATTAAAGAAAAAGCAACTGGAAAATGATATCCGCATTAAACAACAAACCATGAGTATGGATATCAGGGAATCTGAACTCTCTGCACAAATACAAGAAAAGGATCTGTTTGAATTTCAAAGCAAACTAAAAAGTGCCAATATCCTTGCTAATCATAATGGTGTATTGACCTATGTAAATAAAAACCTCGGTGCCAAAGTATCCGAAGGTGAAATACTCGCTCGTTTAGCTGACCTGGGAACTTATAAAATTATTGGTTCTATCTCCGATACGTATGCAGAACAATTAAAATCCGGAATGCCGGCCATCATCAAGATTAACGAAACCCTGATCCGGGGGAATCTTGTCAATATAGAACCTTCCGTACAAAATAATGTACTATCCTTCGAATTAGATCTTGAAGATGCCAAAAATACCTTGCTCAGACCAAAATTGAAGGTTGAAGTTTTTTTAGTAACCGCTTCTCGAACCAATATCATCAGAGTAGAAAATGGACCAGCATTTAAAGGAACACCGGTTCAGGACATCTATGTTTTAGACAAAAATGGAAATGCGGAGCGTCGCACTATAAAAACTGGCTTAAGCAATTTTGATTACGTGGAAATAGTCGAAGGTGTCCTGCCGGGTGAAACGATCATCATTTCAGATTTAAGTGAATTCAAACAAGCCAAAGAATTGAAAATAAAATAGTCTACCTATCGGATGAAATTCTTAGTAATCATATTCATATTTATTTATTATCAGGGGACTCTACTATACAGCCAGGCAGTAACCCGGTTGACCTTACCGGAAGTCATCGATATGGCTAAAAAACAATCCATTGCTGCACGACAAGCCAGCACCACTCGAGAAACTAAATTTTGGGAATGGAAAACATTTCTTTCAAACTACAAACCACAATTAATACTCGAAGGAAATTTGCCTGCATATACACGGTCATTCACTGAAGTAGTGCAACCGGATGGAAGCATCCAGTTTCAACCCATCCGTTATAACAATTCTTCATTAAATCTATCCTTGCTGCAATCCGTCCAACAAACAGGTGGACAAATCTACGCCACCACGCAATTACAACGATTTGATGACTTTGCGCATAAGAATACTTTATATAAAAGCAGCCCGTTTGCTATAGGCTACCAGCAACCAATCCTTAAGTTCAATCCTTTAAAATGGGATAAAAAAATAGAACCTCTTAAATATCATGAAAGCCAGCAAGTCTATATCGAATCCTTGGAAAAAGTAGCATTAACTTCTACTTCATATTATTTTCGAGTACTGCTCGCTCAGGTGAATCTCCAGATCGCTCAGACTAATCTCCAGAACACCAATACCATCGTCACGATTACAAATGAAAAGTTCAATTTAGGTAAAACAACCCGCAATGAAATATTACAATTAAGACTCGAATCACTGAAAGCACAAAAGGCGATTGCCAATGCAAAACGTGATTTGGAAATTTCCACCTTAACGCTCCGGGCATACCTGGGCTTACCAAATGAAAATAAATTGGAACTGGTGATTCCTTCACAAATCCTCAATGTTTCTATATCAGAAGAAAAAGCTCTCGCAGAAGCGCTGGAGAATCGATCTGATGCCATCCGCAATCACCGTCAACTCCTCGAAGCGGAAAGTAAAGTGGCCAAAGCCATTGGCGACAATGGTCTCAATGCTACCCTGACAGCCACTTTAGGTTTCTCTAACCGTGGTGCAACGATTCCTGATCTCTATGTAAAACCTCAAAGCCAGGAATCAGTGGAATTAGAATTGTCAATTCCAATACTTGATTGGGGCAGATCAAAATCAAGAATTAAAACAGCTGAAGCCGAAAAACAATTGACTCAATATATCATTGAACAAGACCAGCAAAGCTTCAAACAGGAAATATTTACACAGGTGACCTTATTTGAAATGCTTAAAAATGAGTTGACTATAACAGCTCAAACAGATACTATCGCTTCTGAAAAATACCAGATAGCACAGGAACGCTATATCCTGGGGCTCTTGAGTACAACCGATCTTAGTATAGCTTTTCAGGAAAAGGATCAGGCCAAACGAGATCATATCAATGCCCTGCAGGATTATTGGGAAACACACTATGGACTCAGAGCACTCACTTTATATGATTTTGAAAAACAAGAAAAAATAAAACCATAATTCTTAATTCTTAATTCTTAATTCTTAATTCTTAATTCTTAATTCGTCATTCGTCATTCGTCATTCATAAATTCTAACATATGATATCTTTAAAAAACATAAATAAAACGTACCGAACCAGTACGGTAGAAACACTCGCCTTAAATAATATAAGCATAGAAATAAATCAGGGTGAATTTATTTCTATAATGGGTCCTTCCGGATGTGGTAAAAGTACTTTACTCAACATTATGGGATTGTTGGATGAACCTACTAAAGGTGAAATCAAAGTATGTGATGAAACCATCCAGAATTTTCCAGATAAAAAATTGGCCCATTTCAGAAATCAAAAATTGGGATTTATTTTTCAGAGTTACCATCTCATCAATGATTTACCTGTATTGGATAATGTAGAACTTCCCTTGTTATATAGGAATCTTTCTTCCAAAGAGAGGACGCGGTTAGCAACCGAAGCGTTGCAACGAGTGGGTTTGAGCAATAGGATAAAACATTACCCTTCACAGTTATCAGGAGGTCAAAAACAACGTGTAGCGATAGCACGGGCTATCGTAGGCAATCCATCCATCATACTTGCAGATGAACCTACCGGAAATCTGGATAGTGCCATGGGCAATGAAATATTAGAAATTTTGATCGAACTGAATAAAACATCAGGTACGACGATCGTCATGGTCACTCACGATGAACACATGGCCAGAAAAACAAATCGGTTGGTGCGATTATTTGATGGATCACAAGTATTTTAAATTAACTCAACGATGTTCAAAAATTATCTCAAAATAACGTTCGCTATTCTCCGGCGGAGAAAGCTGTTCACCTTTATCAGTTTGTTTGGAATAAGTTTTACACTTACCGTATTGATCGTCGGAGTTGCTTTCATGGACCATTTGTTTGCTCCTAAATATCCGGAACTTCAACGCAATCATATCTTATATGTCTCGAGGACTGAAATCAGGGATTCTGGTGGAACGGGTGCAAATAACAGTTCGGTAGGAAGATATTTTCTGCACGAATATATTTTGAAAATGAAAACTCCTGAAAAAATCGCGTTTGCTACTGCACCAAATACCATAAACGCGTATAGTCCAAATGGAACTAAACTAAGATTATTTTATAAACACACCGATGCCAATTTTTGGGAACTGAACAATTTTGATTTCGTTGAAGGGAAACCCTATACACAATCAAATATTGATAACAGTGAAAAGGTGATGGTGATTAATGAAAATACCAGAGATGATTATTTCGGCAAAGGATTGCCGGTCGTTGGCAAATCATTTGAACTTGATAATATACTATATAGGGTGATTGGCGTAGTGAGAGGTAGTCCAATTACGCGGTTTTTTTCGTCTTCCGATGTCTACATTCCATATAATCTAAAACCAGGAGATGCATTGGATAAAGATATTGGAGGAAGTTATATCGTCATGTTGCGAGGCAAAACTAGTGAAGATCTGGAAAAAATAAAGGCAGAATTCGAGAGTATTATTCCCAAAGTTCCAATTCCAAAGGGAGATAAATATTTTAAGCCATACAAACTATATTCAGAAGCTGATTCTTATATCAAAGGTTTTAGCCGTCAGTTTGTAGGAAACCGGTATTCTTCCGGAGTAAACCTCTTCTACTTTCTAATCTTTAGTTTAGCATTCCTTTTCATGTCATTACCTGCTATCAATTTGATTAACATCAATATGAATCGCATCATGGAGAGAGCTTCCGAAATAGGAATCCGTAAGGCATTTGGCGCTTCTTCTCAAACCTTGACTTTCCAGTTTATTATCGAAAATATTATCGTGTCTTTAATCGGTTCAGTTCTTGCCATTTTTTTAGCTGCCGGTGCCATCTATTATATCAATCATTGCGGAATTATACCGTATGCTGATCTCACTATTAACTGGAAAGTTTTAATCTGGGGGATTATTTTCAGTATAGCTTTTGGATTATTATCCGGTGTTTACCCTGCCTGGCGAATGTCTAAAATGCAGGTCGTAGATGCGTTGAAAGGAGGAGACTAAAAGTGATTGACGATTTGACGATTGACGATTGACGATTGAAAGGGTATGTGCATCGAAATTTATTTCGATGATTCAGTAAGTACATCAGAATATTGATTGACGATTTGACGATTGACGATTTGACGATTGATAGGTTATGTGCATCGAAATTTATTTCGATGATTTTGGAAGCAAATAAAAAATGATGATTGACGATTTGACGATTGACAAATAACAGGTTATGTGCATCGAAATTTATTTCGATGATTTTGGAAGTAAATAAAAAATGGTGATTGACTATTTGACGATTGACGATTGAAAGGTTATGTGCATCGAAATTTATTTCGATGATTATTGAATGAAGAATGGAACTAATAAAAGACTTAAAAAAGCCTAAATAACTAATCATGTTAAAACATTTATTTAAACTAATCTGGAAAAAGAAAAAAACTAATTTCCTGATGATGTTGGAAATCTTCGTTTCATTCCTCATACTCTTTGCCGCCTGGAGTTTAGGTTTGTATTATTATCGGAATTATTCTCAACCGGCAGGAAGTTCTACTGAAAACGTTTGGGCTCTATATTGTAGTTTCGGGACTGATACCACACGGGAACAAAACAAAGATTTAATAAGACAGAAATTAAAGACATATCCACAGGTAGAATTCTTTGCCTTCTCAGAAAGTAATGTACCCTTCGGATTTAGTTCTAGCAATAGAAGATTTGATTATCAGCAAACGAAAGTAGCCGCTGATTTTATGCGGGTAGATCCTGAAATAGTTCAGGTACTTCAATTAAAACTTATCGCTGGCAAATTTCCCGATGCAGCAGATAATTTAAATAAATTCCGGCCGGCGATCATTAACCGTACACTCAATAATAAACTATTCAAAAATGAAAATGCATTGGGAAAAATACTAAATGAAAAAAGTGATGATCCTGAAGAGAAGATGCAGGTAGTAGGAATAGTAGAAAATTTTAAATTCAAAAGTGATTTTCAGGAAATTGCCCCTTGCCTTCTTACTACAGGCGATAAATGGAGTTCAGTATGTCTGGTCAGGGTAAAACCGGAAGCTGATGTCAATTTTGAAGCAAAGCTTTCCAAAGAACTTCTTAACATCGGTAAAGATTGGAGTATTGAAGTACAACATATGGACAACATGAAAATCAATCAAAATAAAATTGCCTTGATTCCCATTTTAATCCTTTTTATCGTGTATAGCTTCCTGGTGTTTAATGTTGCACTTGGTTTGTTTGGTGTTTTATTTCAGACCATCAATCGACGAAGAGGAGAAATTGGAGTGAGGCGTGCTATGGGTGCCACGAAAAATGATATTTTATGGCAATTCACCGGAGAGACCCTGGTGATAGCAACGTTTGGAATGTCCCTGGGTCTGTTTTTTGCCATTCAATTTCCCTTGCTTCATGTTTTCGACAATAGAGTGCCCTGGTTCCTTGCTATTCTTTGTGCGATCATTTCTGTATATATCCTGGTAATTCTTTGTGCAATATTGCCGAGTAGACAGGCCGCAATGATTTATCCGGCAATAGCTTTACATGAAGATTAGAAATAAAGTCAAGATCCTATATGTAAGAAGAAGTAGCTTGCCTGGATGTTTCCTAAATTTGTGCTTCCCAATTAAAGCTAAGCTTTATGAGATCTGGAACTTATGAACAAAAATTTTACTAACTTTCAAAAAACACTACCTGATTGATCAGCCGATTCAGTGTAAAAAATATATGTTAGTTGTCTTAAATCGCTACAATTTTGCCCAATCCCACTGACACCAAATAGGATATGTTATTAATCATTGAAGATGATATTGCCG
>JBDTUE010000248.1:0-6329 GCA_040007895.1 Saprospiraceae bacterium
CGGCGAGGCAGGGAATTTGGATTTCGGAAATAGCCATCATCTAAACATGTCCCCGAAATCCGAAATCAAAAATCCGAAATTGATAGCGGTAATTTTAAAACTTTGAACTTTAATCAAATCTCCGAAATCCGACATCCGAAATCCGAAATAGCTAATGGTAATTCATCCAGGCATCCACACTGGCGAGATTAGGATTCGATGATATTATAGTGATCTCACTATATTCTTTAAGCAGTCGTTCGACTTCATTTTTAAGGATTCCCTGACCCCTTCCATGTATTATTTGGATATTAGGTAAACGGGAATGTATCGCCGCCTTAATAAACCGGGTACAGATATCCAATTGAAATTCAAGCTTGCTTCCGGATAAATGAGGAAACAATGGTATGAGTTCCTCATAATGCAGATCTAAGGTGTCTCCAAAATCATCAGCAGGCTCAGCTTCCAATTCCTTTTCATGGATTGGCTCGTTATGAATTTCAACTAAAACATCTTGCTCATCAGGGATCTTTTCTATATCTGAGGATAAAACAAATAATTTGTTTTGATCCTTGGTCCTGATCATTATATTTCCCTTTTCATCAAGTCCGTTGTATTGACCTTTAATGCCACTGGATTTAATCATTAACCAATCGCCTATCCATAACTCATGAAGATCAACCATGTAAGTAGATTATTTCTTTTTTTCTATTGGTTTGTGCATTTCATATCGCTCAATCCATTGTTGAGGAGTAATTTTTGAAGCCAGATTCCCAATCAGATCGAAGGGTATTTTATCTGTTTTAGAAAAGCGGATACAGCTTTTACCCATATCCAATTTTCCAACATCCGCCGCCTGGTATTCTTTTCTAAACCATTCCAGCATTTTAGGATCAGCATATAATCCCATATGATATAATGCAATATAATTTTTTTTGCGATGCAAGGCCAATAAAAGGCAAAGGCAGTTTTGGATCTACATGGTACCCAGAGCTATAAAGACTATGCGGAACCACATAACCAATCATGCCATAAGACATAACCTCTTTAAAACCTTTAGGAATATTTTTCTTTAAGATGCTGCGCATTTTCATCATTGGTTTGACGCGATCTTCAGGAAGTTCATCGAGATAGGATTCTACAGTTACAGCTTTGGATTGCATAACAAGATTTGATAACGGATCAACAATAAAAGACAAATAGGGAATTGAAAATCCTATTCGTCATCCTTTTTCTTCTTCTTGAAATCACCTTTTTTCCAGGCATCGAAGAATTTTTTCCAGGCAACGACATTGAACAAATTGATGGGTTTATATTGTCCGGCATAATAATAGGACTGTACCACCTGTCGTTGATATGTACTAAAGTTTTCGCCCCCATCACGTGGTAGAGATTTTCTGAGATTGGCCATTACATTATCTGCCAGGTTTTTGGCTGCTATCTCTCTCATTTTATCCGATACATCAAGTGCGAGAAATTCAAGTTTAAAGTTTTCTTTGCTTGGCCAGGGATAAATTATAGTTTCTGGTAAAGTAATAGTATCCGTGTACATGATCTGGAAAATAGAATACCGGTTTTCTTTAAGGTCCTCCGGCACGATGTAATGAGCTTTTTTAAAACCCAATGCTGAAAACATCAACGTATCTCCTTTTTGAACCACCAAAGAAAAAAAACCATTTCTGTCTGCGAAAGTGCCCCTTCGGGAATTTTCTATACTAATATGAGAATAGGGAATAGGCAACGGTTCATTTTTTTGATCGGTAACGACAACTCCACTGAATTGTACAAGGCTACTATCCAAAAACCCTTGCGACCAAACCGGCATTACAAAACTGAGTAATATGACGACAGCTGCTACTTTCACGTTCAAATAAGGGTACAAAATACCTGTAATAATTCAAATGTACCAACGCCGTCCAAATGACATACGCTCAAAAAGGGATTTGTTTAACTTGAATTTAACCTCGGGGTGGGATTTTATAACCCAAAGAAGCACTGCTAAATCAAAAAAGTATCATACCGGGAAGGTTCAACCCAGACGATTTTCAATACTGAAGGATTAGTAAATGGATCATACAAATCAAGTTGCTTTGAAAGATAAATCAAAAGAGAGGACAGGTCGGATTTTATTACTTTTGATTCATAAGTATTTTTATCTCATGAAAAACCTGTTTTATTTTTCTCTATTCGCATTTAGTTTATGTTCCATCCAATTTTGTCAATCGCATCCAACGAAAGAACTGAATGCTTTACAGGAATATCATAAAATCACAGAACCTGGTGTTCAGACCGGCGGGGTGAAAATGGTTCCTATCACTACTCCCATTGGGGATTTTAAAGTCTGGACCAAGACGATAGGAAATAATCCAAGGATCAAAGTCTTGCTTTTACATGGAGGTCCTGCCTGTACTCATGAATACTGGGAATGTGTGGAAAGTTTTTTTCCAAAAGAAGGGATTGAATTTATATTGTATGACCAGTTGGGTTCCTTCCGTTCTGATCAACCATCAGATAGCACTTTATGGACTACCGAAAGATTTGTTGAAGAAGTAGAACAAGTGCGCAAGGCACTGGGATTAAATAAAGACAATTTTTATCTGGTAGGACATAGTTGGGGTGGAATACTGGCTACTGACTATGCTTTGAAATATCAACAGCATCTCAAAGGGTTGGTGATCTCCAATATGATGGCAGATTGTAAAGCATATGACCGGTATGCAGATGAAGTTTTGGCAAAGCAAATGGACAAAACAATACTTGATTCGATAAAACTGCTGGAGGCTCAGGGTAAATACAGCGATCCGAGTTATATGAGATTGTTGACACCACATTTTTATCATCAACATATTTGCAGATTGGAAGAATGGCCTGATGCTGTAAACAGGACATTCGCACATACCAATGGAACAATCTATACGTTGATGCAGGGACCTTCAGAGTTTGGAATCAGCGGACGACTCGAAAACTGGGATAGATCCAAGGAACTGCCCAAAATCACAGTTCCCACACTTACCATAGGCGCGCGATATGATACGATGGATCCTAAGTATATGGAATGGATGTCTACTCAATTACCGAAAGGACGGTTTCTACTTTGTCCGAATGGGAGTCATATGAGTATGTGGGACGATCAGATGACTTATTTTACCGGATTGATAAAATTTATCAAAGATGTGGATAAAGGCATTTAAGAATGATCACAACTTAAATCATTTTGCCAAATAGATCAATCGGTTACTTTCAATACCCAAACATGATCTGATACTTTTTTTAATGCGGCCGGCATAGTAAATTCAATCCCTTCTCTGTTCGACACCCAGGGGATGGTTTCTTCACTGCCGAGTAATTGAAGATGAGCGTGATTGCTTAAACTTATCTTCGATAAGATGGTTTTAGCAGTAGGGTATTCAAAAAAGAAAATAAATTTAGTCTTGCCGTCTTTCGACTGTGTGAAACGAACCTGGGGGCCTTCCTGGAATGAAGAATATATCCTGGTTCCATAAATGCTTTCTCCATTGATTTTCATCCATACACCCAATTCTTTTAATCTCGCATAAGCAACCGGATCAAGTTCACCATCCGGACCGGGACCTATATTCAATAAATAATTTCCTCCTTTACTTACAATGTCCACCAGCTTTTCTATGATTTCATTAGTAGGTTTGTAAACATCATGAGGCACATAACTCCAGCTATTGCCCATAGTCATGCAGGTCTCCCAGGGATAAGTAAGTCCGTGTTCAGGGATTTCTTGTTCTGGTGTCAGATAGTTTTGTTGTTCACCGGGTACCGCACGATCGACGACGATGAGTCTAGGTTGTTTAGCCCTTACTTCTTTTACCAGACGAGGCATATCAATATCCTGGCTTTGAGGATTGCGGGCATAGCGGGATCCTTCATAGATATCTGATAATTCATGTCTGATCTCTTCATCCGTTTTTTTTCTTACCCAACCTCCATCTAACCAGAGGATATCCAGTTTGCCATAATCCGAAGCCAATTCATTGAGCTGATTGTGTGTATAATCAGTAAATTTTTTCCATTGATCCGGGTACTTTGAAATGGAATAGTTAGCATTGCGATCCGCCGGAGGGAAATTTTTCCACCAGTAATAATCGCTGTGCCAATCTGGTTTTGAAAAATATGCGCCTATCCAAAAATTTTCTTTCCTGAAAGCATTAAAGACTTCCTTGGTAATATTACTTCTTGGATTAGTAGAAAACGGAGTGTTTTTATCTGTGATTTTATAATCAGTATACTTGCTGTCAAACATACAAAATCCATCGTGGTGTTTGGTTGTAAAGACAAGGTATTTCATGCCGGCTTCTTTTGCGGCTACTGCCCATTTTTCTGGTTTGAATTTGGTAGGATTAAATGTAGTTTTTAAATTTTCATATGCTTTTAAGTAAGCCGTATAATTGTTTTCAGCAATTCCTTTTTTCCTTGCGGCTGTGGCCCAGGGAAGATCTTCCGGACATATGCTCCAGCTTTCTACAATGCCCCATTGACTATAAGGTCCCCAATGCATGAGTAAACCAAACTTCAGGTCCTTCCACTCTTCTAATCTTTGTTGTATGGCTGGATCAGGGTCTGGAAAATAGGCTTGTTGAGCTAATAACAATGGATTCAAAAAAATCAAAAAACAAGTGGTCACCAAACTTTTGCATAAGATTTTATTCATAATATTTCATGATTAAGGAGTCTAATCTAAATGTAGGACTGTTTATGGATTTTTTACTGACGAGTCATGAAAGATAAATATTATACAGGATATGTACTTTGAAACATTTCTAATTTTATCGCTCTGGTTCTTTATTAGCTGTAAGCGAAAATTCATGGTATGATATTAGCACGAATGACCTTTCATCTGTAAATATCAATTAAATTTGTTACCCTTAACTTAATAACCTTACCATGCGTTTTCTCTTTTTAGTACTTGTCCTTACATTTTTCATTACACCTTTCCAGCAATCCTGTTCCATTGGCAATAAACCCAAGATTCTTGTATTTTCTTCCACCAAAGGATACCGTCATGCGTCCATTGAAAAAGGACAAGAGGCAATTAAAAAACTTGGCAGTGAGCATGGCTTTGAAGTAGTGATAAGTGAAAGTCCCACATTATTTACCGATGATTCATTGAAGGTATTCCAGGCTGTGATCTTCTTAAGTACCACAGGTGATATCCTGAATAGTCAGCAAGAAGCTGCTTTCATGAGATATATTCAGGCGGGTGGAGGATTTGTCGGTGTTCATGCAGCAGCCGATACAGAATATAGTTGGCCCTGGTATGGAAAATTGGTAGGAGCTTTTTTTCATAGTCATCCTAAACAAGCCAGTGCAGTATTAAATGTAAGTTGCAGTGGCGAGAAAGCCTGTGCCCACCTTCCTAAAGAATGGAAGCGATGGGATGAATGGTACAATTACCGCGATGTTCAACCTGATCTGCACGTGATCCTTTCACTGGATGAAAAAAGTTATGAAGGCGGAAATATGAATGGCAAACATCCTATTTCCTGGTATCATGAATTTGATGGTGGGAAAGCTTTTTATACGGGGCTTGGACATACCGACAGTTCATATATTGAAAAGCCTTTTTTAGATCATTTATTAGGTGGCATCGAATATGCCATGGATCACAAAAGCCTCAATTATAAAAAAGCATACACCATCAGTATGCCGGAAGAAGACCGGTTTGAAAAAACGGTCTTAGCAGCCAACCTTGATGAGCCTATGGAAATCGATATCATGAAAGATGGGAGTGTAATCATAGCTGAACGAAAAGGGAACATTAAAATTTATAATCCACAAACAGGACTTATTGAATATGTAGCACATAAATCGGTACACAATAAATACGAAGATGGTTTGTTAGGTATCACTTTGGACCCGGACTACGAAAATAATAACTACATCTATCTGTTTTATTCACCTATTGGAAATGAACCTGTACAGCATGTGTCACGCTTCCTGTTTAAAAACAGAGTACTGGATACCACTTCAGAGAAACTAATCCTTTCCATTCCAGTTCAAAGAGACGAATGCTGTCATAGTGCAGGTTATATCAAGTTTGGCGGAGATGGATTATTTTATATATCTGTTGGTGATAATACCAATCCATTTGCATCAGATGGATTTGATCCAATCGATGAACGACCAGGGCGCTTAGCCTGGGATGCTCAAAAATCATCTGCTAATACAAATGATCTCAGGGGAAAAATACTTCGTATCAAACTGAAGTCAGATGCTACTTATGAAATTCCTCCAGGAAATTTGTTTAAGCCGGGTACTCCTAAGACAAGGCCTGAAATCTTTGTAATGGGTTGTCGCAATCCATTCCGTTTTTCAATAGA
>JBDTUE010000249.1:0-6280 GCA_040007895.1 Saprospiraceae bacterium
TCATTCTTCATTCTACCTAAAGACTTACTCTTTTCTCTTCTCTGAAATTATCAGCAACATGCATCAAGGGTAATTCTACAAAAAAATCTGTCCCTTTATTTTCTGAAGTATGAAAATAGATATACCCATTGCAGGAATCTATAATGTCCCGTACAATAGCAAGTCCAAGTCCGGTACCTGAATTTTTTGTCGTAAAATTTGGATAGAATACCTTTTCCTTCATAGTTTCCGGAATGCCGCATCCATTATCGGTAACTTTTACGATTGCCTTTTCATCTTGTTTATATAATACGATTTCTATCCGGCCTCTTCGTCCCAATGGGATACTCTGGATTGCATTTTTAATAAGATTTGTGAGTACCCTGATGATATGATTCTTATCTGCAAAAACATATATTTCATCAATCGGTACACGAAGTTGAATATCCATATCTTCCCTTTTTCTGAACAGATCATGCGTAGAAGTGACCACTTCATTCATGACGAGTTTTTCATTTTCAGGAGCCGGCAATTTTGCAAAATTCGAAAACTCAGAAGCAATCTTTGATAAATTATCTATTTGTTCGATAAGAGTCTGGGTAACTCTCTTAACTAAAGCCGGGATCTCTTCCTGGTCTGCACGTTGAATGGAGTTTTGTAAATGTTGGGTGATAAGTTTCATTGGTGTGAGCGGATTCTTAATTTCATGGGCCACCTGTTTAGCCATCTCCCGCCACGCAGTCTCCCGTTCAGTAAGTGCCAGCAATCTAGTACTGCGATCTAATTCCTGGATCATTTCATTATAGTTCCGTATAAGCCCTCCCAGTTCATCGTGTTGATTCCACTCCAGCCGTTGATTGCTGCCCCCGATTTGGATTTGTTTTAATTTACTACTCAATATCCTTAAGGGTTTTGCAATCGAATTAGCTACGATCATCGAGATGAATACAATCAGGATCAGCAAAAACACATATACATTTAATAAAGCGCCAAGAAAATCATTTAGTCTTCGCTTAAATTGCAGGCTTTGAATTTCTGTATTCCGCTGAATAAAGTATTTTTTACCATTTAATACTACAGGATTAAATATCCGGTTGAATTGAAATTGATTGGATTGAAGACCCGCCCATACCATATAGGGCATGCGCTCATTGGGATTCGAAAGCAAATTACCATGTCCATCAAATGTTTTATACGAATTATATAACGACCCGCTGGGTTGAGTCACTTCATTAAGCACTACCTGTTCATGGTTATTGGTGACGGCTCCTTCCTGCTGCCATACTCCGGTATTGTTTT
This sequence comes from Saprospiraceae bacterium, assembly GCA_040007895.1. Taxonomy (GTDB): domain Bacteria; phylum Bacteroidota; class Bacteroidia; order Chitinophagales; family Saprospiraceae; genus JADJLQ01. The sequence continues at coordinate 1,279 of JBDTUE010000249.1, forward strand.
TAATGTAAACAACAATCACAAATGCTATCAGCATAAAAGAACACACACTCATGATGAGCATCGAAACCTGAATTCTGAATCGAAGTGTATGTCTGGAAGGAAAGAACCTAAGGACAGAAATTGAAAAGATTTTAAAATACCGGTTGAGTATGGTGAAACAAAATAAAATCAGGTTGAAAAAAATAAAAATGTAAGAAAAGAAAGAAAAGACTTTAAATAATTGATTCGATTTTTTGGAAAGATAGAAACCTGAACGTTCATCTATAGCAGTGTATAAAGTATGATGGGAAGGGTCCTGGTAAGAATGAAAATTTTTAACCGGATCAGAGGGCAATGAATTAAAACCATGGTATTCGGTTACAAACTTGATATCATACAAAGCGAGATAAGTTGACGCTATTTCTTTTTTATTCAACAGTTTAATAATAGCGGATTCTTTGTTTTTATCTGAAACTTCTTTTAATTCTGATTTAAGTTCTTCAGCCAGAGTATGCCGTTGTTCCCATTCCTTGTCCATATGAAACTGATACAATAAAGAAGAAATCAGGATAGCCCCTGTAATGGTCCAGGCAATATACCACGCCGGGTGAGGTTTGAAATGGTCTATAAATAAATCCAGTAACGTGAGATAACCTGCTAACCCTAATAAAAGAAACAGGGGCAATTTAATAGGCATTACAATCACGACCGGAATCAATAATCCGAGAGCAAGGAGATTAGCCGATAATCTTTTTTTAGGGCTCAGGCCAAGATGACGAATAATCCGAAGAAGATGAAGATCGAGGATGAACAAGGAAATAGCAAGAATGAGAATACCACCTAACGCAATCAGGCTCTTTACATCGAGGTAAAAAATATATTCAAAGTCAAATAATAGTCCGGAGCTCATCACTAATTGCCGAAAGACCTGGGTCATGATCAGAGCGGAGATATACACCAGTGAATAATTAAAGACCCCTACTACAATGTTTTTTGAAAAAGAATTGTTGAAATAATTTGGCCGGATAAAGGATCGCACAAACCAAACTAATAAACTTAATAAGGCGATATTGATCATTAAATCTCCAAGGCTGGGACTCAGGAAAGAAGGCTTTACAGTATCATCAAAAAAAAGTATGTCCGGGAAACTTATAAAGGATGTGACATATAAACTAAACAGGCGAACAAAAAATAAACCGGATACAAATATGACCAGGCCTGGTATCGTCTGATGATTTTTGATTCTGCTCATTCCCCAATGCCTGAATGCAGCGAATGCACAGATTAACCCAAGTAGGTATAATGAAATTAATACCCCCTGAATCAAACGGGGAAGACTATTATCTAATTTTAAAGATGTACTGGTAGTTCTATCCGGCGAAAATAGTGTAAAAGCCGGAGCATTACTTTGATTGATTCCGGTTGGCAGGAGGATGATAAAAAGTTGGGTTTCATCTTTTTTAGCAACTACATGTTTTAAATATAATATTCCATCAGTCTCTGAGAATTGTTGTTTTGAAGAAAGTAAGAATCCGCTAATCGCGATACTATTTTCATTCCAATAGATCAGGCTATCTGACTTGCGTACGTAATAATGTATGCCTTCCCGCTTCAGTACATCCCCTATAGCGGAATACGTTGTATACGTAGAAATACAACGTTTGATTGTTTGAAATTTATGATCAAGTTCTGCCTGAACAGACTTTGCTTTAGACTGGAAAAAAGAATCACTATTGGTATACCGACCGGCTATGATAAGCACCAGCCCGCAAATAATTGAAGTCCATATATAGAGGTAACGGAGATTCATCTCAAAATCAATGCAATATATTAAATAATAATTAAATACATTATAAACTATTAATCAATAGATTATAATTATTTTTAATATATACATTCTTTTGAAATGTAATCATACTATGGAAGTCCGGATGTCTTACCCGGGAAGCTTACCTTTGTCCTGCAGGCTGATCTATCGTTTTGACTAATGAGTCAAAAAGGAAAGTCCGGACAACGCAGAGCTACACACCACGTAACACGTGGGTCCTGAAGTAATTCGGGAACAGAGAGGGTCACAGAAAATAACCGTCCTTCTTCCAATTTATTTTGGATGGATGGATAAGGGTGAAAATGTGTGGTAAGAGCACACGATCCCGCCAGGTAACTGGTAGGATGGATAAACCTTGTGTGTTGAAATGCCATGTATACTTTGGTTCTGACTTTAATTATTTTTCATTACCGAATTTCCGGGATGAGATATATATTGAAATAGGAGTTGGGCGACTCGTCCAATTGAGACTCTTACCGAATTTCGGTAAAGGATCATCCAGAGAGGGTAGGCAGCTAGAGTCCCGGTTGTGAAGCCGGGATCGAGATAAATGATAGATCATCTTCAATTTATTGAGGAGGACAGAATCCGGCTTATAGGCCTGCACTTTTTAGATTTGATACTTTGTTTTAATCTAAAACTCATTTCATATTGTTTAGTATACATTGCATTCCTATTAATCATCCGTAAACTGAACTAAATGGGTCATAATCAGATTTTTTGTTTCAAAAAAGGATCAATAATTCATTAAATTAAATTCAATGTCACTTTACAATCAAATCGCAGGGCGTCGGGTCAGTCGCATTGAAGCTATTAGTGATGGAGTATTTGCCGTTGCATTTACCCTTTTGGTATTGGATATCAAAGTACCTGTAGTGGATCATATTCATAATGAACACGATTTAATGGCCGCTTTTTTTACGCTTACACCTAAACTTTTAAGTTATTTTCTAAGCTTTATGACCCTGGGTATTTTTTGGGCAGGTCAGGCAGCACAATTTACTTTTATCGAAAAAAGCAATCGTCATCTCAATTGGATTTCATTGTTCTTTCTCATGTTTGTTTCCATATTGCCTTTTACCACTGCATTTCTAAGTGAATACATTGATTTTAAATTCGCCATTTTTATTTATTGGCTTAATATCTTTTTATTGGGACTCATTATTTACATCAACTGGTATTATGCGTATACTCAGGATTTCCTTTCCGTGACCGGAGAAGAAAAGATCCAAATTAATAAAGCAGTTCGTAAAAGGATTATTTCAGCCCAATCTTTGTACTTCCTGGGTATGTTATTATGTTTTATCAACACATACCTGAGTATAGCTTTTATTATCCTGGTTCAGCTCAATTATGCATTGGCTTTATTTTCAAAAACTAAACAAGTACGATAAGGATATAAATAATATTTTGCATTTGCATTATCATTTAAATTGAATTAAGAAAAAGATGGATTTCCTCAACCCGCTCATCGAGCCATTCAAAGAAAGTATAACGAAGAATATTTTTATAAAACTATCCCTGAGTAAGTACCATGGTTCAGAGGATCATTTAAAAAACATTTATGTCAAAAAAATTACAATAAAAAATGAACAAAAATTTTCATTTACCTATCATTATGAGACCAGGGACATTGTTAAAAACTATTCTATCGATGAAGCAGAATTTATGATTAACCGTTATTTGTCCCCCGAAGAATTTCATATAGCCAATTTATTTACTGCTGAAGCGGATTATAACCTGGAATACCTTGCCACCCATAGTTGGAAACTGAAACGTTTGAAACCTGCAACGGCTATCCTACCCTCTCTCGACCACAACAAGATAAAAGTAAAAGCCATCCAGCCTCAAGGCAAGCCGTATTTATATGCACTTAATATTACGGATGCAAAAGGCAAAGTATTGAATCACGCCCAGGACAAATTCAAACAAATCAATCATTATATTGAAATCCTTAGTTCAATACTCAAAGACCTGCCTGAAGATGAACTAATTAAAGTCATCGATATGGGCTCAGGCAAAGGTTATCTGACTTTTGCCCTCTACGATTATTTAACAACCGTACTTTCCCGATCCGTTGAAATGACCGGCATCGAAGTACGCAGTGATCTGGTAGAATTTTGTTCAAGCGTAGCGAAACAATCCGGTTTTGACGGTTTGAAATTCGAAGAAGGAAGGATAGAACAATACCAGAACCACGATTATAAAATACTTATCGCCTTACATGCTTGTGATACTGCTACCGATGATGCTATTGCACATGGCATTCTGTCTGAAGCAGCTTATATCATCGCAGCTCCTTGTTGCCATAAACAAATCCGTCGTGAAATAGAAAAAACAAAATTGAAAACCGAACTGGATGATCTTATCAAACATGGAATTTTCCTGGAGCGTCAGGCTGAAATGATTACGGATAGTATTCGTACTCTTATTTTGGAATATCACGGATATTCAACGAAAATTATTGATTTTATTTCCGATGCACATACGCCTAAAAATATCATGATTCTCGCTCAAAAAAACTCCAGGAAAATCATAGATAAACCAAAAATCATGGAAAAAATAAATAAATTAAAATCCATGTTCGGTATCGAACATCATTATCTTGAAAAAAAATTAAATCTTTCCTAAATGGAAATAAAAATCAGAAAAGCAGCAGTATCCGATTTTGCAGCCATTTTTTCCTTGATCCATGAGCTATCCGTCTTTGAGAAAACTCCGTATAAACTAACCAATTCATTGGAAAGGATGATTAAAGAAGAAAATTATTTCCATGCTTTCGTGGCTATCAATACTGACGATGAGATCATCGGTTATGCGACCTACAATATCGTTTATTATACCTGGGTGGGTAAATCAATTTACATGGATGACCTATATGTAAAATCAGCATACCGTGGTGTAGGTGCGGGATCAAAACTTATTCAACATGTAATAGATTTTGCTAAGGAATCAGGCTTTCATAAAGTACGATGGCAGGTATCCGAATGGAATACACCTGCTATAGCATTTTACAAAAAACTCGGTGCAGAAATAGACGCGGTTGAAAAGAATTGTGATTTAATCCTTTCAAAGTAATTTTCTATAACAATTTATTCGCCAGGTTTGCCAGCTCCGACCTTTCGCCTTTCTCGAGTTTGATATGAGCAAATAAAGCCTGTCCTTTTAATTTATCTATAATGTAGGTAAGTCCAT
>JBDTUE010000250.1:0-6204 GCA_040007895.1 Saprospiraceae bacterium
CCTTTGATTGTCAGTTAGTTAAGTGAAAAATAGAAAAGTGCGCACAAAACAGGAAGATATCAATAAAAAAAGGGTTTTGATCATTGACCAAAACCCCGGTATCGATTTAAAATGAGTATCTAATCTAACGAATAGAAAGTTATTGAAGAGGCGACCCAAATTCACCAATAAATCGTAATGCTACTTCATCACCTACGACGAATACAGGCATTTTGGAACCAACTTTAAAATCAGTTCTATTTAATTTACCTATCGCTTTTATACCAATATTGTTTTTCTTAGCCCAGTCATTTTTAACCGGACCGGTAATCCAAATATCCAATGCTACAGGCAGGGTAATTCCCTTCAAAGTTAAATTTCCGTTTACTTTATATTGATTGCCCAGGACCTTGGTAATAGAAGAGCTTTTGTAGGTTAATGTTGGATAGGTGGCAACATCAAAAAGGTCCGTTCCTTTAAGATCTTTATCTCGTCCTTCATGATCTGTATTGATACTCGCTGATTCAGCAGTCAATTCGAATATAGCATCAGAAAGATCATCTTTGGTGGTAGTGACTTTAGCTTCAAATGTTTTAAAATTACCATCTACTTCAGAGATCATACCATGTGTTACAGTAAATCCGATTTTAGCATGAGATTTGTCTAAAGCCCATACTTTTTGTGCAAAAGAAGAACTTGTAAAAGCAAGAAAAAAGAATAAAAGTGAAATTTGTTTCATAATTAGAATGAGTTGATTAAAAGATTGTTTGATTAAAAACCCCAAAAGTAAACCCAGTCAAATAGGTAAACGTTAACATTCTTTTAAAATCGATCATCTATAGAATCCCATCGATATTCCCCCATCTACATTCAATGCATTGCCTGTAGTTTTATTTAACAACCCACCGACAAAAACAAAAGCAGCGTTAGCGATGTCTTCCGGAAGTATGATTTCATTGAGCAGGGTTCTTTTGGCATAATAAGCAGGTAGCTCCTCTATGGAAACACCATAAGCTTTGGCCCGGCCTTCAGCCCATCCTCCTGACCAGATATTACTGCCTGCGATGACTGCATCCGGGTTGATCATGTTTACACGTATTTTATCAGAACCCAATTCGGCAGCCATGAGCCTTGATAAATGACCCTGAGCAGATTTTGCAGATCCGTACGCTGCATTATTAGGACCGGCGACTACAGCATTTTTTGAAACTATATTGATGATATCACCTCCGGTATTTTGTTTTTTCAGAATTTCTATTCCCTGCTGAGATACCAGGAATTGACCTTTGACCAGTATATCGTACAGTTTATCCCAGTCTTCTATCGTATGATCTCCAATAGATTTGGATATGCTGATACCGGCATTATTAATAATGATATCCACTCCGCCGAAAGCCATGATCACATCCTGAAATGCAGATTTGATAGAGTCTATATCTGTTACATTAAGTATAGTGGAAGCAACGACATCTTTGCCAAACCGTGCTTTAAACTCTTTTTCTGCTTCCTCTAATCGCTCAGGATTGATATCATTCAAAAGGATACACGCTCCTTCTTCAGCAAATTTATTTGCAATTGCTTTTCCTATTCCTCCTGCAGATCCGGTGATCAATGCAATCTTACCACTCAACGCTTTGGGTTTAGGCATTCGCTGTAGCTTGGCCTCTTCGAGCAACCAATATTCAATATTAAATGCTTCCTGTCTTGGAAGAGAAGTGTAAGCTGATACAGCTTCTGCGCCTTTCATCACATTGATTGCATTGATATAATATTCACTGGCAAGCCGTGCTGTAGTTTTATCTTTTGCAAAAGTGAACATACCAATGCCGGGATATAAAATGACGACCGGATTAGGATCACGCATTGCAGGACTATTTACATGTTTACAAGTGTCATAATACTGGCTATACATCTTCCGGTAATCCTCGAAGGCAACGGAGAGTTTATCTGTAATGTTTTTTGCGTTGGAAAGATCTTCATCCGTTGACAGAGGAAGTACCAAAGGACTGATCTTCGTTCGCAAAAAATGATCAGGGCATGAAGTCCCCATCGGGGCCAGCCTATCCAGATCATTTGAATTAATAAATTCCATGACCCGGTCATCATCGGTGAAATGGCCTATCATATGTCTGTGGGATGAACAAAGGCCGCGGAGGATAGGAGCAATCTGAACTACCTGATTCCGGCGCACTGATTTTTCAATAGATTTTATTTTCATTCCCCCAAAAACAGGTCTTGATTTACCTGTATTTTTTTCGAGATAAACGGCGCATTGCTCTATGACTTCTAATGTATTGATATAACTTTCATAGGAAGTATCTCCCCAGGTAAATAATCCGTGAGAACCAAGCATGATTCCTTTTAATTGAATCCCTTTTGCTTTATTTTCATTCAAACAATCCCTGAGTTTCAGGCCTAAATCAAACCCGGGTCTTTGCCATTCTACCCAGCCAACCTTGCCACCAAATAAATCATGCGTGATCTGCTTGCCATCTTTAGCAGCAGCGATAGCAATGGCTGCATCAGGATGCAAATGATCGATATGAAGAAAAGGTAAAAATGCATGCAGTGGTGTATCAATAGAAGGCGCCTTTGATTCCAAATCATAGATACAATGATTGAATAAAGCCACCATTTCATCTTCATGGTCTATACCGCGATATACTTTGTCCAGGGCAAGTAATCTATCCATGTATAAAGCAGCGCAGCCCGATTTTTTCAATGTGCCGATATCGCCACCCGATCCTTTAATCCACATGACCGGTACTTGCTCACCATTGAGTGGATCCTTGTCTATAATTTTGACGGAAGTATTTCCCCCGCCATAGTTAGTGAGACGGAGATCGGCTCCTAATAGATTGGATCTATAGATAAAAAGAGCCACTTGATCATTGCCAAACGAAGCAGCTTTTGCTTCATCCCACAGGTAACTCACATGTTTAAATGCTGATTGATTAGACATAGGGTGTAAAAATAAGATATAGAAAGGCTAAATTTTAAAAATTTAGGTAAGGGATATAATTTGGCAGTTACCCAAAGGCACTTATAATTTTTGAAACTTTTATTTTAATCCAGGACTTTATTGGAAGTCCTATTCTGTCCGAAGTGATTGGACGGGGTTGGCTGTCGCAGCCCGGAATGATCGTATACAAAGAAGTAACAGCGCCATCGCAAACATGATTAATCCTCCGGCCATAAATATCCATACACTGATACTAGTTTGATACGCAAAATTCTGTAACCATTTATAAGATCCCCAGTATGCAACCGGTACGGCGATGATGAAAGCGATCAAAACCAGTTTCAAAAAATCTTTTGACAATAATGAAATGATTTGCGCTACGCTGGCACCGATTACTTTTCGTACACCGATTTCCTTTCTTCGTTGATTCGTGATGTAGGTAACAAGACCCAATAATCCCAGACAACTGATAAAAATGGTTAATCCCGTTGACCAGATCAATAACCTTGAAATATTTTGCTCAGCCGTATAGTATTTTTTAATTGTTTCATCGAGGAATGTATAGTCAAAATCTTCTTGAGGATAGACTTCTTTCCAGGATTTTTCAATTTTACTGATAGCGGTTTTCCAGACATTTCCATCAGCATTCCGGGGTTGAAGTTCAATATTTATTCCGCGCATTTGACGGGTACGTGTAGTAAAAAGCAAGGGTTTAATAGGATCCCGTAATGAACGTTGATGAAAGTCGGTAACTACACCGACGATAGGATAACGCTTATTGTCCCAATCGATTAATTTTCCAATAGCTTCCTGAGGATTATTGAAACCTAGAGCGCGGGTGTAGGCTTCATTGATCACCAGGTCTTTCGTAGTATCGCTAGGAGGAAGGTTTTTACCGGCAAGTATTTTTATCCTGAATAATTTCAGGTAGTTTGTATCCGCCAGTTTTACCTGTACATCGGTTTCCAATTCTTTGCTACCATCTTTGTATTTCATGGTGCTGGTCCACATACTATTATTAGATGGAGGATCATTACTCAGGCATATCATGGCTATTTCCGGAATCGTTCTTAATTTATCCATGAAGACAAAACGGTTTGATTGTACCGTATCATTATAATTGGTATGCAGGAAAATGATAGCATCCTTTTTAAATCCTAAATCTTTATTCAGTGTAAACCTGATCTGTTTACTGACCAGGATAGTACCAATTATAAATACCTGTGCAATTACAAATTGAGAAACGGTAAGACTTTTGCGCAACCATAAATTTCTTGTTTTGCCGCTTCCCGATGCTAGTTGGTTTTTTAGCACCATTACTGGCTTGAACGATGATAATACAAGTGCAGGATAAAAGCCGGACAAAAAGCTTACTGCCACGATCAGGATGCATAGGAACAGGATAATATCAGGCCCAAGGCTGAAATGAAGGCTTTCGGGAATAAAATCCGAAAATACTTTTAATAATAATGGGGATATGATAATGGACAATATAGTTGCACATAGAGTTAGTAAAAACGTTTCACTTAAAAACTGGAAAATTAATAATTGTTTCGAACTGCCCATGGTCTTACGAATACCGATTTCTTTTGCACGTTGGGATGCTTGCGCGGTCGTCAGATTAATAAAATTAATGCAGCCTAGTAGCAATAGAAATGCAGCCACTGCCAGCAATCCATAAAGTGTCGGTAGATGTGCTGTGCGATCCCCAAAGCTGCTATAGGTAGTATTAAAATGGACATCGCTTAAGGGTTGCAGTGAATAAGCTGTGGTACTATGATCGTCAGGATCAGCTTTTTTATTCTTTTTATACAAGCCATTGATCTGATCTGTGATTACATCTTTTGAAATATGCGGGCTAAGTTTTAATAATAATTGGGAGGCGGAGTTTGTATTTCCCCATTCATTCTGATCTTCTGGAGAAATTATCCTTTGTTCCAGTGTAGCCTTAGAGACAAATATTTTAAACTTAAAATCAGTATTGTATTTGATGTCTTTGACTACTCCTGTTACGGATGTTCGAATCGAATCATTGAAAATAATTTCTTTACCAATCATTTCATCAGGCTTCAGATTCGGATAATAAATCTTAGCCATAGAAGCTGACAACACGGTTTGATTGGCATTTTGTAGTGCAACCTTGGACGGCCCTGCCAGCCATTCATACGAAACGAGGGCGAAATAATTATCGTCAACAAAGACGATATCTTTTTGCTTTTTAAATACTGAAGGATCATTTTTCCCGGCTTCAGGGATGCTTACTTTTGTGTTATCACTCCATGTATAAAAATGCGTTACATTTTCAATGCCTGTCAATTCTTTTTTTATTGCATTGCTCATCGGGTAAGTAACTCCTGAATTGTGATAGGCTTCTCCGGAAAATGTAAAATCGGAAACAACACGATAAATAGAGTCTCTGTCTTTTTCAAATTTATCAAAACTAAAATCATATGAAACGATCAGATAAATAACCAGGGCGGAGCTAATGCCGATCGATAAGCCGGCGACATTGATCAAAGAAAATATCTTATTCTTTGCGAGGTTGCGCGAAGCAAGTTTTACAAAGTATCCTGTGGAAAAATAGTTTTTTATCATGTGATTTCAATTTTTTAAGATGTGGAATTTTGAGTTTGCCTTTTTAACTGACTTTATTCTATCCTGGAAAAAGGTGAAGTTTTATTCTGTTCCTTAAGGATTTAATCGGACACCACGAAGAAAATAATTACACAGGAAGCAATACCAAGAGTAAGGCCAAAAACATTGATCAGGCTATAAGCTTTGTACTTACTTAAGTTTCTCCATGCAGTTTTTACAAAGTATCCTGCGGAGAAATAATTTTTTATCATAAAAAATAGCTTCTGAGTTTTGAATTTTATTTAAGGGATATCTGCGTGTCTCAAATTTTTTTTAAGTACCTGTCAGAGTTCTCCAATAATTGAAATGGATATGTGAGCCCCATTTATGTAAACTTTCGTTATGGTTGTAAGTTACCTTTTCGAAACCTGATTGAATAAACATTGCAAATAAAAATAAGTTATAGAAAAGCTAAATTTTAAATATTCAATTTCTGACATGACTGTCTCTTAGAATGATAAATTCAGAAGAAAAATAATTATGGACAAAATTATTAGCTTATTTCGGGTAGGGTTTAATTCTGGTTAAAAATCTTGGTTCTTCGCCATTATTAGTGGGTAAATTTTAAAAATACTTTTGCTTAATTATTCGCTTTACTTTTTTTACCGCAAAAAAAGTAATCCCGTGGT